>NZ_LZMO01000130.1:0-791 GCF_001665715.1 Gordonia sp. 852002-10350_SCH5691597 | reverse complement strand
CAGGGTCACGGCAAAGTCGGTATAGGAACAGCCTGACCAGCTGTTACGTGTGAGTTTGGTGTGACCGGTGTGTCGTGTGGGGCGAGCATGACCAGGTGTTCGAGGATGGAAGTTCTCACACAATCACCTGTCGAAAGCCGGTCATGCTCGCCCGTTCAGTGTCCCCTATCCATGTCATCGATGACAGCGACCCCCTGCTCGGCGAGTTGGCCGAGGTGCCCGCTGCACCCCGGGAGATCGTCGACGCGTTGGCGACCATTCCCGATCCGCGCAAACGGCGCGGCGTCCGACACCCTCTCCTGGAAATTCTGGTCGTCGCCGCCACCGCGGTACTCAGCGGCGCCCGGTCGTTTTCTGCGATCGGCGATTAGGCCGCCGATGCCGGCGTCGAGGTCTTGGCCGCGCTCGACTCCAGTGCCGGTGTGCCCTCGGAATCAACAATCCGCCGCACCCTCGAACGCGTCGACGGCGACACCTTCGACAAGATCGCCAACTCGTGGATGGGATTGCAGTTCAGCAGTATTGACGGTCGACGGATCGTTGCAGTCGACGGCAAGACGTTGCGCGGTAGCGTCGATGACGCTGGGGATCGACCGCATCTGCTCGCCGCGATGGATCACGAGTCGGGAGCGGTGATCGGTCAGGTCGCGGTCGGCGCGAAGACCAACGAGATCCCCAAACTGATCGATCTGCTCGACCCGATCGACATCACCGACATGGTCGTCACCGTCGACGCGCTCCATACCCAACGCGCGACAGCCGACTACATCGTTGATCGCGGCGGGCACTTC
>NZ_LZMO01000129.1:0-528 GCF_001665715.1 Gordonia sp. 852002-10350_SCH5691597 | reverse complement strand
TCACCGATCCGCTCAGCCGCGCCCTCGACGGAAACCGCATCAATCACGCGTACCTGTTCTCCGGGCCGCGTGGGTGTGGCAAGACGTCGTCGGCCCGCATCCTCGCGCGTTCACTGAACTGCGAGCAGGGCCCGACGTCGACCCCGTGCGGCGTCTGCTCGTCGTGCGTAGCCCTCGCGCCGGGCGGGCCGGGCAACCTCGACGTGATCGAACTCGACGCCGCCAGCCACGGAGGCGTCGACGACACACGTGAACTGCGCGACCGCGCCTTCTACGCGCCGTCGGAGTCGCGGTATCGGGTGTTCATCGTCGACGAGGCGCACATGGTCACCAACGCGGGGTTCAATGCGTTGCTGAAGATCGTCGAGGAGCCGCCGGAGCACCTCATCTTCGTCTTCGCCACCACCGAGCCCGAGAAGGTCTTGCCGACCATCCGCTCGCGCACGCACCACTACCCGTTCCGCCTCCTCGCGCCGCCGGTCATGCGCGGGCTGCTCGAGAACATCTGCGCCAAAGAGGGCGTCGTCG
>NZ_LZMO01000128.1:0-22682 GCF_001665715.1 Gordonia sp. 852002-10350_SCH5691597 | reverse complement strand
AACACAGTCCTCCTGAAACGACATGATCGCCGCAACCTCTCACCTGAGAGTGTTGCGACGATCATGTGAACCCGCCTACTGCCGGGGCCGAATCGCGTTGGTCTGGAGGGCGTGAGGGAGCGGTAGTGACCGGCCGGCCAACACGCGGCGACGGAGTCGCCGCCAAATCACAAAGGTATGTTCTTATGTCTCCCGCGCCGCGCGGGGGCGGACGCGAGAGCCTCGGCGATGATGCTGCGGGTTTTGGCGGGGTCGATGACCTCGTCGACGACGCCGATCGATTGTGCCCGGTCGAGTCCGCCTGCGATCTGTTCGTGTTCGACGGCGAGACGCTCGTGGAGTGCGTCGCGTTCGTCGTCTGGCGCGGCGGCGAGTGCTTTCTTGTGGAGGATGCCGACGGCGGCTTTTGCGCCCATGACGGCGACTTCGGAGCCGGGCCAGGCGAATACGGCGGTCGCGCCGAGCGAGCGTGAGTTCATCGCAATGTAGGCGCCGCCGTAGATCTTGCGGGTCACGCGGGGCACGGTGCATTCGGCGAAGGCGTGCAACAGTTTTGCGCCGCGTCGAACAACGCCGTTCCACTCCTGGTCGACGCCGGGCAGGTAGCCGGGGACGTCGGTGATGACGATGAGTGGGATGCCGAAGGCGTCGCAGAGGCGCACGAAACGCGCGACCTTCTCGGCGCTTTCGGAGTTCAGGCAGCCGCCCATGCGCAGTGGGTTGTTGGCCACGACGCCGACGCTGCGGCCGGAGAGTCGGCCGAAGCCGATGACGATGTTGGGAGCCCACTTCGCTTGTAGCTCTTCAAAACTCGACACTTCGGTCTCACCATCGGCGGCGAGTTGTGTGTCGAGGAGTTTCGCGACGATGGGGTGGACGTCGTAGGCGCGTCGTGGAGATTCGGGTAGCAGAGCCCGCAGGTCGGAGTCGCCTGCTTCTGCCTGCTCTCGGTTGAAGTGGCCCTGTTTGCCGAACGTCGAGACGAGTCGTCGTGCACGCCAGTACGCGTCGGGTTCGGAGTCGGCGGTGATGTGGCTGACGCCGGACTTCTTGCCGTGGGTGTGCGGGCCGCCGAGCGACTCCATGTCGACGGACTCGCCGGTCACGCTGCGGACGACGTCGGGGCCTGTCACGAAGACACGTCCGGCGGGAGCCATGATCACGACGTCGGTCAGTGCCGGCCCGTATGCCGCGCCACCTGCCGCGAAGCCGACGACCACGGAGATCTGCGGGATGTAGCCGGAGGCCCTCACCATCGCCTCGAACACTCCGCCGACGGCGTGCAGTGCTTCGACGCCTTCGGCGAGGCGAGCTCCGCCCGAGTGCCAGATCCCGACGACCGGGGCCTGTTCTGCGAGGGCGGTGTCGATGGCGTTGACGATGTGTGCGCATCCGACGATGCCCATCGCGCCGCCCATGACGGTGCCGTCGGTGCAGTAGGCGACTGTGCGCACGCCGTGCACGAGTCCGATCGCTGCCTGCACACCTGAAGAGTCACGCGGGTGGAGGAGCGTGAGGGCGCCCTCGTCGAAGAAGTTGGTCAGTCGCAGCATCGGATCGCGGGGATCGACCGCGTCCTCGTGGCCGGTGATGGGCGCCAGTGTGGTCATCGCTGTCTCCTACTGCTGCGTTGCGAGTTGGGGAGGTGTGGTGGCGCCGACCGCGACGTCGACCTCCGGTGTATGGGTACTACACCGGAGGTCGACGTCGCGGCCGGTAGCGTGACCGGTCGGGGTACTACTCAGTAGCGACCGATGGCCAATGCCACGTTGTGTCCACCGAATCCGAACGAGTTGTTCAGGGCGTAATCGATTTGCCCATACCGAGACTCGCCGTGCACGACGTCGATATCGCCGCACTCGGGGTCGAGGTTCTCCAGATTCAGTGTCGGCGGAATCACGCCCTCTTCGACGCTCTTGATGGTCAGCACCGACTCGAGCGCACCGACCGCTCCGATCGAGTGACCGAGAGCGGACTTGGGCGCGTAGATGGCGGCGTGATTGCCGATCGCCGCCGCGATACCCGCTGCCTCGGCGGTGTCGCCGATGGGGGTCGAGGTGGCGTGAGCGTTGATGTGGGTGATGTCGGAGGGCTGCAGGCCCGCCGTCTGGATAGCGCGGGTCATCGCCCGCGCGTTGCCCTGACCACTCGGATCAGGTGCGACCAGATGGAAGCCATCCGACGTGATACCCGCACCGAGGATGCGCGCGTGGATATGCGCACCTCGTGCTTTGGCGTGCTCTTCGCGTTCGATGATCAGCATGGCTGCGGCCTCACCGAAGACGAAGCCGTCGCGATCCTTGTCGAACGGGCGCGAAGCGCCTGCCGGGTCGTCGTTGCGGGTGCTCATCGCGCGCATCATCGAGAACGCCGCGATAGGGATCGCATCGATGTGTCCTTCGACGCCGCCGGCAACCACCATGTCGGCCTCACCGAGCACGATGTGACGCCATGCATGCGCGATCGCCTCAGCACCCGACGAGCACGCCGAGACCGGGGTGATGACGCCCGCACGGGCGCCGATGTTGAGTCCGACGACCGCCGCGGGACCGTTCGGCATGGCCATCGAGACGGCCAGCGGCGACACCTTGCGGTAGTTGCCGGACTGTTCGATTGCCTTGACGGCGTCGACCATCGCGTCACCGCCACCCTGTCCGGTGCCGATCACAACGGCCAACCGATCGGGATCGACCTCGGGCTCGCCCGCCTGCGCCCAGAGGCGCTTGCTCATGACGTGGGCGACGCGCTCGACGTACGCCATGCGACGTGCCTCGATCCGGGTCACCTCTTCCGCTGGGTCCTTGACCATCCGGCCACCGACGCGGCAGGGGAGCTCACCGTACTTCGTGACGAAGTCGTCGGTCAGCTCACGAATGCCGGTTTCGCCTGCGAGAAGACCCTTCCAGGTCGAATCGAGGTCCTCACCGAGCGATGTCGAAGCAACCATCGACGTGACCACCACGCTGGGGAAGTTGCCCCCCAGCGTGGAGTAATCGCGGAGCGATGAGGTCACGAGCCGGCTTTCTGATCGGACGCGACCTGTGCCTGGATCGCGGCCGCAGCCTCGGGGTTCTCTGCTTCGAGCTTCTGGATGTACGAGACGGCGTCGCCGACGGTACGCAGGCCCGCGAGGTCCTCGTCGGGGATCTTCACGCCGTACTTGTCCTCGGTCTGCACGGCGATTTCCACCATCGACAGCGAGTCGATGTCGAGATCGTCGACGAACGACTTCTCCATGGTCACCTCGGACGGCTCGATGCCGGTGACCTCTTCGATGATCTCGGCGATGCCGGCGATGAGTTGTTCCTGGGTGGCAGCCACTGTGTGGTTCCCTTCGTTGTGCTTGTGAATGTGAACTCCGGAACATCGCTGGCGCGTGGCCACTGATGTTTGGACAACCGGTTCATCCGGTTTCCGGGGGTCGCGGATGAGCGCGACCGCTATCCAAGCTTGTCGACCTTCTCGGTCAGGTTTTCTCGGTCAGATCTTTTCGATGTCGGCGGGGACCTTGAGTGCCACCGAACCGACACCCTTGAGTTCGCGTTTGGCGATGCCGACCAGGGTTCCGGCCGGCGTCAGCTCGATGATGCTGTCGGTGCCCGCGTCGCGCATGTAGGCCGAGCACAGATCCCAGCGGACCGGCGAGGTGACCTGCTCGACGAGCTTGCTCAGGGCCTCGGTTCCCGTAGTGACGGGCTGGCCGTCGGAGTTGGACAGCAGCGTGCGCGTGGGGTCGGAGGGGGTGATCGACGCGGCCGCCTGCGCGACGGCGTCGCGTGCCGGTTCCATGAAGCGCGTGTGAAAGGCGCCCGCGACAGCCAGTTTGCGAGTGCGTGCCTTCTCGGGCGGATTGGCGATGAGTTCGTCGATCGCTGCGACGTCACCGGCTGCGACGATCTGGCCGACGGCGTTGCGGTTCGCCGGGACCAGATCGAGCTCGTCGAGACGTGCGAGGACTTCCTGCTCGTCGCCTCCGAGGACGGCGGCCATCGTGGTCGGCTGCAGCGAGCATGCGTTGGCCATCTGGGCGCCGCGCACGGCGGCGAGCGTAACGGCCTCGTCGAAGGTGATCACACCGGTGATGGCTGCCGCGGTGAGCTCTCCGACGGAGTGGCCCGCGACGACAGCATCGTCGGGTAGCTCGTGGTTCTTGGCGTACTCGTTGAACGCCAGAAGCGCACTCGCCACGACGAGCGGCTGGGTGACCGCGGTGTCGGTGATCTCGTCGGCAGTTGCGGTCGTCCCGAGCCGTTCGAGGTCGAGTCCCGCGAGTTTGGACCAGATGGCCAGCTGGTCACGCGCGCCGGGAAGCTCTAGCCAAGGAGCGAGCATGCCGGGTGTCTGTGAGCCCTGTCCGGGCGCTAGCAAGGAAAGCACGTGACCAGAGAACACCCTCTGGCGTGAATTTGTGGGTGTTGAGGTCGATGAACCTTCACGAGAGTTTTTGTGGAGTTCCCACAATGGTGACCTCAGTGGCTATCCCATCGTCACCACTCTGAGATTCGTTACACAAATGTGCCCAAAACGCGTCTGCCTGCGAAAACGGTACGGAGGTCTTGTTAACGATGTTTCTCATGTGGCTCGTGACGATGATTCGTTCTTGAAGTGTGTCAAACGTCCTACTGTGGCGGCGATGCGTAGGACATAGCCATCTCGGGAGTGTGTTGGATCACGTCCGGTCAATTCGGCGACCTTCTTGAGGCGATAGCGAACAGTATTTGGATGAATGAACAGTTCGCGTGCGCACGCCTCCACGGAGCCGCCGGTGTCGAGATAGGTCTCGAGGGTCGTCGCCAACGTGGGCCCACCCTTGGCGAGTGGCCGAACGAGGGTATCGATGAGTGCCGTGGTCGCCGACGGGTCTCCATTCAGCGCGCGCTCTGGGAGTAATTCGACGCTGTGTACCGGACGCGGGGCGTTCGGCCAGCCGTCGACGGCGGCCATCGCGGCCATTGCCTCGTTGGCGCTCGCGTGGGCGGCGGTCAGATTGGGCATTGTCGGTCCGATGACGACCGGGGCGTCGGCGAAGTGATCGAGAAGTGCGGCGCCGAAGGCGTCGCTCGTCACGATCGGTCCGCTGACGATGGCCACCAGCATCGACCCCTGCACGACCGACAGCGCGGCGCGATCGTGCTGTTTGGCCGTGTTGTGGATGGCGAGCGGCACCGACACGTTCTGTTCTGGAGGGGGCGCCCCGATGATCACGGTCGCAGGCGCATCCGAGTCCCAGTTGAGGGCCGCCGCGCGCGACATCAACTGAGGTCCGCTGTCTCCGCGGACCACGGCGTCGACGACGAGCGCTTCAAGGCGCGAATCCCAGGCTCCGCGCGATTCCGCCGCCGACGCGTAGATCGATGCCGCGGCGAACCCGATCTCACGGCCGTAGCGCAGCACCGATTCGGTCAGGGCACGTAGTTGTGTGTCGTTGCGCGCGAGCAACGGCAGCCACTTCTCGAAGAACTCCATGGCGACGCGAACCATCTCGACCGTCTGAAGCAGCGAGATGCGTCGTGCGAGGTCTTGGGGAACCACCTGGAACGCCTGAACGGTGAACTTGACGTTGCCCTCGGGGTCTTGAATCCACTCCACGAAGTTCACGACGGCGGTCTGGACGACCAACTGCACGCTCGCGCGCTGCGCGGCGTCGAGGTCGGAGAAGTACGGCAGCTGATCGGCCATCGAATGCACGGCCTCGGTCGCCAGTCGGCCGCTGTACTGCTTGACGCGGCGCAACAGGGTGTCGGGCAGTGCGTCGTGGACGGTTGCCGGTGCGGGCACATGAGCGCCCCGCGCGCCGAAGACATCGACGGGCGGGGGCGTCATGTTGGGCTCGGACACACCCTCAATGTAGTCGCGACCACGAGGTCGCCGGGCCTCGACGCTGAACCGTCGCTCGTCGCCGAGACCCTGCTGCGCTCAGGCGCTGCCGGTGTCGGCGTAGGACACCTTGGCTGCGTGGACGTCGGTGATCTGGTACTTCTCGGCGGCCTCTGCAGCGGTGGTGAACGGGATGTTGCCGTCGCGTGCCAAGCCGACAAGCGTCGCGACGACGATCGACTCGGCGTCGACGTTGAATACCCGGCGTGCAGCGGGGCGCGTGTCGGAGAACCCGAAACCGTCTGTGCCGAGCGTCAGATAGGTCCCCGGAACGTATGCGCGGATCTGTTCCTGGACGCCGCGCATGTAGTCGCTGACCGCGATCGACGGGCCGACGGTCTGCGCTAGTACCTCGGTCAGATAAGGCTCAGGGTGTGTGACGCCCGGTTCGCGCACGGCGGCGCGGTCAAACGCGATCCCGTCACGAGCAAGCTCGCCCCACGAGGTGACCGAGTAGACGTTCGCTCCGACGCCCCAGTCGTCGGCGAGTATCGCCGCGGCCTTCAACGCATCGGGCATCGTCACGCCGGAGACGAGGATGTTGGCGTAGAGCTGCTTGTCCGACGGCGCCTGCTGGAAGAGGTACATGCCCTTGAGGACACCCGCGACGTCGAGGTTCTCGGGTTCCGCCGGTTGTGTGATGGGCTCGTTGTAGACGGTCAGGTAGTAGTAGATGTTCTCCTGATCCTCGCCGTACATCCTCCTCAGGCCGTCGTCGACGATGTGCGCGAGCTCGTAAGCGAACGCGGGGTCGTAGGACACCACAGCGGGGTTGGTGGCCGCGAGAAGGGGCGAGTGCCCGTCCGCATGTTGCAGACCCTCTCCGGTGAGCGTCGTCCGGCCTGCGGTCGCACCGATGATGAAGCCCTTGGTCATCTGGTCGGCTGCCGCCCAGAAGCTGTCGCCGGTTCGCTGGAAACCGAACATCGAATAGAAGATGTAGAGCGGGATCATCGGCTCGTTGTGCGTCGCATACGACGTGCCGACGGCGGTGAAAGATGCTGCAGATCCGGCTTCGTTGATGCCCTCGTGCAGGATCTGGCCGTCCGGGCTCTCCTTGTAGGCGAGCATCAGGTCGGCGTCGACTGAGGTATAGAGCTGTCCGAACGGGTTGTAGATCTTCAGGGTGGGGAACCAGGAGTCCATCCCGAACGTGCGTGCCTCGTCGGGAATGATCGGCACGATGCGCTTGCCGATTTCCTTGTCGCGCAGAAGGTCTTTGAAGACCCGCACCAGTGCCATGGTGGTGGCGACCTGCTGTTTGCCCGAGCCCTTTGCCATCGTCTGCAGCATCCGGCCGGTATCGGCCTTGAGGACCTTCGGAGCGGTGTGCCGATTGGGCATGAATCCGCCGAGCGCGTTGCGCCGCTCGATCATGTACTCGATCTCGGGCGCATCGGGCCCCGGCGTGTAGTACGGGGGCAGGTAGGGATCGGCTTCGAGGGTTTCGTCGCTGATCGGGATCTCGGTGTGGTCGCGGAACGCCTTGAGATCGTCGAGGGTCAGCTTCTTCATCTGGTGGGTGGCGTTACGGCCCTCGAAGTGCGGACCGAGCGTGTAGCCCTTGATGGTGTGCGCGAGGATGACGGTCGGTTGCCCCTTGTGCGCCATCGCTGCCGCGTACGCGGCGTACACCTTGCGGTAGTCGTGTCCGCCGCGGTGGAGATTCCAGATCTGATCGTCGGACCAGTCTTTGACTAGTTCTTTGGTGCGTGGATCACGGTTGAAGAAGTGCTCTCGGATGTAGGCGCCGTCGTTGGCGCGGAATGTCTGGAAGTCGCCGTCTGCGGTCGCGTTCATCAGGTTGACCAGCGCGCCGTCTTTGTCGTTGTGGAAGAGTTCGTCCCACTCGCGGCCCCAGACGACCTTGATGACGTTCCAGCCCGCGCCGCGGAAGAACGACTCGAGTTCCTGGATGATCTTGCCGTTGCCGCGCACAGGACCGTCGAGGCGCTGCAGATTGCAGTTGACCACGAAGGTGAGGTTGTCGAGCGCATTGGTCGCGGCCAACTGGAGAAGTCCGCGTGACTCCGGCTCGTCCATCTCGCCGTCGCCGAGAAACGCCCACACGTGTTGGTCGGAAGTGTCCTTGATGCCGCGGTGGTGCAGATACTGGTTGAAGCGGGCCTGGTAGATCGCATTCATCGGGCCCAAACCCATCGAGACGGTCGGGAACTGCCAGAAGTCGGGCATGAGCCGGGGGTGTGGATACGACGGCAACCCGCCGCCGAGCCCGGCATGACTGTGCTCCTGACGGAAACCGTCCAGGCGATCGGCGCTGATCCTACCGACCAGAAAGGCGCGCGCATAGATACCCGGTGAGGCATGCCCCTGGATGAAGACCTGGTCGCCGCCACCGGGATGGTCGAGTCCGCGGAAGAAGTGGTTGTACCCCACCTCGTAGAGCGAGGCAGACGACGCGTACGTCGAGATGTGGCCGCCGACGCCGACGCCTGGCCGCTGCGCACGATGCACCATGATGGCGGCGTTCCAGCGGATGTAGTTGCGGAACCGCCGCTCGATCTCCTCGTCGCCGGGGAAGTACGGCTCGTTCTCGGTGGCGATGGTGTTGACGTAGTCGGTTGAGGTGAGGGCCGGAATCGAGACCCGATTCTCACCTGCGCGTTCGAGTAGTCGGAGCATCAGGTAGCGCGCACGTGCAGGACCCTGTTCGGCGACGAGTGTGTCGAATGACTCCAGCCATTCGCTCGTCTCCTCGGGATCGTTGTCGGAAAGGTACGAGGCGACTCCTTCGCGGATGACGCGTACCCCGGTGGTCTGCTGGCTGCCGACCTGATTCGACGCGGCAGCGTTGTTCGACGCGTCTGCGGTCCCGCTCCCAACGTCGGTGGTTCCGGTGTTGGTGCTGGCTGCCTGTTCGGTCACGGTGATGCCCACTCCCTCGTTTGGCCTGGGCACGGTGGTGCCCGGCATGACGACAATTCGGCGACGGGTCGCGTTGGTGTGCGGACTCCGTCGTCCATCCATATCGTGCCCCATGTCACGTCGCTTGGCACCGGTCTGGACGGTCTTGCCCGGGATCGTCGACGCCTCCTGCGGTAGCGTTTCGGTGTTTGGTGCCAGATATGGGCGACGGCCGTCGGGGAAACAGCCGTGGGGGAGACATGACAAGAGGACTGCTGTGCCGCGCAACGGGCACGCGTCTGATGCTGCTCGCTGCGGCACTGACGACGTTCGCGGTGCAGGGCTGTTCGGCGGTCGGGGGCAGCGCGGGTCCCGCGCCGGGAGAGGCCGCGGCCTATCGATCTGATGTGTCGACGTCCCGCCAGGCCCAGTCGCTGAGGGCCGGGGCGGAACTGTGCGAGGCGTCGACGAAGTCGATGGTCGTGATGCTGCGCGGGTACAACGCGTTCGTCGCGCGGCTCAACGAGGTGCAGTCCTACGACAAGGTCGGCGACCTCGGAGACAAAGCCCGAGCCGCGATGATCGCGGGCACCGACATGGTCAAGCCCAAACAGACAGCCGAGGTTCCCGGTGACCTCGGGACCGTCGTCGCATCGTTCGTGACCAGCAGCAACGCGCTGGGCGATGTGATCGGCCGCCGGCAGACCGCCCAGTTGAACTCTGCGTCGACCCGCTGGACGGGTGACAGGCGAACGGTGCTCGACACCTGCCGTGCCTACCTCCCGACACCTCCTGCGACATCGGCGACCGCGGCGCCCCAGTCGAACCCCGGCTCGTCGGCACCGGCCACATCGTCGCCGCGGCCGACGGGCTGACGGCTTCCCTGGTCTGGGTCATGTCCTCCGTTCGGGTGGTGTCGGAGTTCGTGTCGCCAGTTGGCGCGCGGAGTGTCCTCGTGTTGCACTGAGGTCCACTACGCTGTCTCGTAAGCTGAGAAGCGATGAAATCTGAAAACGTACCGGTAGGAGGTCGACACGCGGTGGTAGCCGCCACAGGGAGCAATGGCTCCGAGGGCAGCGGGGGCAGTAGCTCCGAGGGCAGCAACGCCCAGAAACTCGGGTTCGCGCCCGGAATGATGGTGCAGGAACTCGGTTGGGACGAGGACACCGACGACAACCTGCGCGCCGACATCGAGGACGCGATCGATGCCGAGATGCTCGACGAGGACGCGATCGACGTGGTCGACGTCGTATGGCTGTGGTGGCGCGATGACGACGGTGATCTCGTCGATCGGCTCATGGACGCCATCACACCGCTCGCCGACGACGGATACGTTTGGGTCGTGTCACCCAAGACCGGCAACCCCGGGTATGTCGATCCCAGTGAGATCGCCGAGGCCGCTCCGACGGCCGGGCTCACACAGACCAACGTCGTGAGTTTGGGTGAATGGTCGGGTTCACGCCTGGTGCAGCCGAAGGCGCGGTCCGGAAAGCGAGCATGAGCGACGACTCGACCTCCGAGGTCGATTCGGTTGCTCGCGCCACCGATGTGGCGACGACCGATGTTGTTCCAACCCAGCCGCAAGCCGTGTTGTCAGTCGGCGACGTCGCACCCGACTTCGAGCTGCGTGATCAGAACAATCAGCGGGTGAGCCTCTCGCGGTTGCTCGAAGAGCGTCAGGTGCTCATCGTGTTCTTTCCGCTCGCCTTCACCGGAACGTGTCAGGGAGAGCTTGGTTTCATTCGCGACCACTATCATCGGTTCATCAACGATGAGGTTGCGGCAGTTGCTGTTTCGGTCGGACCGCCGCCCACACACAAGGTGTGGTCGTCGGCGCAGGGTTTCCTCTTCCCGATTCTCTCCGACTTCTGGCCGCACGGTGAGGTCGCACGGAGCTACGGGGTGTTTGACGAGAGTCGTGGCTTTGCCCAGCGCGGGACATTTCTCGTCGGGCGTGACGGCCGGATCGTCTTTCGCGACGTCGTGGGGCCCGGTGAGGCGCGGACCGAAACCCATTGGGAGATCGCGCTCGCCGCGGCAGCCACGCAGTGAGCGGCGCCGAGTGACTTTGCGGAGGCGCATTATCCGCCGGAGCGTGGAACCACAGAACGCAAAACGACGATAGATCGCGGCCGGACGTGACATGTGGAGTCGACGATCGACGACGGCGCGTCGGGTGCGAACGAGTCGACCACGACGTCCCACTTCTGTTGTGCGAGAACAGGTGCCAGCACAAAGTCGACGCCCCGCCACCACGAGTTCAGTAGGACGACGAAATCGTTGGTCGCCAGAAGTGTTCGGGTCCCGGCCGATTGCGGTGGCCTGAGCGACCATGCGACACTGCGCGCGGCCTCGTCCTGCCAGTCGTCGTCGGACATGGGTGTGCCTTCCGGGGTGAACCAGTCGGGCGCGTCGGAGAGTTCGACCGCCGCCCGGCACAGGGCGCTGTGACGCAGGCGCAGTGAGATGAGGTCGCGGGTGAAGGCGACGAGCGCCTCGTCGCCCGAGGTCCAGTCGAACCAACTGATCTCGTCGTCCTGGCAGTAGGCATTGTTGTTGCCGCGTTGCGTTCGGCCTCGCTCGTCGCCGCCGAGCAGCATCGGCGTTCCCGCAGAGAGCAGTAGCGTCGTGAGCATGGCGCGCATCTGACGTCGTCGTAGGGCGACGATGGCCTCGTCGTCGGTTGGCCCTTCGGTTCCGCAGTTCCACGACCGATTGTCGTCGGTGCCGTCCGAATTGTGGGAACCGTTGTCCGCGTTGTGTTTGCGTTCGTAGGACACGAGATCGTGCAGTGTGAAACCGTCGTGGGACGTCACATAGTTGATCGACGCCGCGCGGCGTCGGATGACCGTTGCAGGATTGTGACGACGGCCCCCGAAGATGTCGGCCGAGCCGGTCAGGCGTCGTGCCATCGGTGCGAGCAGGCCCTCGTGGCTGCGCCAGAAATCGCGGACGCTGTCGCGGTAGCGGTCGTTCCACTCGCCCCATTCCGGACCGAATGCGCCGAGTTGATGACTGTCGTTTCGACCGACGTCCCAGGGTTCGGCGATCAGCCGCACCCGCGACAGCACGTCGTCCTGGCCGAGTACCCGAAGGAACGCTGCAGTGGGGTCGAAAGGTCCACCACCCCAATCGTTTCGGGCCCAATCGTTTCGGGCCCAATCGTTTCGGGCACTGTCGGTGCCTTGACGCGCAAGGGTGGGCGCGAGGTCGAAGCGAAATCCGTCGACGCCCAGCGACGCCCAGTAGCGTAGGGAGTCGGTGACCATGCGCAGCGTCGTCGGGTGCGCCACCGCAACGGAATTGCCGCATCCGGTGGTGTCGACGTACGAGCCGTCGTCCGGGTCGAGCACGTAATACGCGCGATTGTCGAGGCCGCGATGGCACAGTGTGGGGCCGGAGTCGTCGCCTTCTGCGGTGTGGTTATAGACGACATCGAGGATCACCTCGATCCCGGCGCCGTGCAGAGCGTCGACCATGTGGCGGAACTCGGCGATGGATTCGTCACCCCGGCCGGCGCGGTCGGCGGCGCTGTAGGCGTTGTGCAGGGCGAAGAAGCCGATGGTGTTGTAACCCCAGTAATTCGTGAGGTGCCGTTGGGCGAGTTCGCGTTCGGACACGCTGCGATGCACCGGAAGCAGCTCTACGGCGTTCACCCCGAGCGATGTCAGGTAGTCGAGCGCGGCCGGGTGTGCGAGTCCGGCGAATGTGCCTCGGAGTTCGGCTGGAATGTCGGGGTGGGACTGCGTGAACCCGCGGACGTGCACCTCGTAGATCACCAGCTCCGACGCCGGTCGGCGCGGGCCCGGTGCAGTGGCGGTCGTTGCCTGTGGCGGTTGCTCGACGACGACGCTGCGCGGCACGAACGGTGCCGAGTCGAGCGCACTGGGACGTGAGGGATCGTCGACGTCGTGGTCGAGGAGCGCGTCGCAATACTCCACGTCCCCGACGATGCGTCGGGCGTAGGGATCGAGGAGGAGTCTGGCAGGGTTGTAGCGCCGACCGCGCTCGGGTGCGAAGGGGCCGTCGACCCTGAATCCGTATCGGGTTCCGGCACGCACGCCGTCGACGACGCCGTGCCACACGTCGATCTCGCGCCCTGGGAGCAGGAGTCTGGTCTCGGCGCCGGCGTCGTCGAAGAGACAGAGCCACACCGCATCTCCGCCCGAACTGACGGCGAAGTTGGTTCCGCGGTCGGTGACGGTCGCTCCGAGGATCGACGGATCGCCGGGGGAGATGGTCCCGGTCATCAACGTCCCTTCTCGTCGAGTGAGCGCGGCGAGGCGACCGCGGCCGGCGGTCACGCGACACTGACGGTGACGATACGTGAGCAGGGCGGGCGCGGGGCGGTGTGCCACGATGCGGCCGACAGGGCGTCTGCCTCTGGTAGACCGGAGAGATGAGTGCTCCCCTCATCGAACTGAATTCAGGCATCGAGATCCCACAGCTCGGACTGGGGGTGTGGCAGTCGACTCCGGAGGAGGCGCAGCGCGCCGTCCGATTCGCGATCGACGAGGCCCGCTATCGACACATCGACACGGCCGCGGCCTACGGCAACGAGTCGGGCGTCGGCGAGGGCATTGCCTCCGCGTCGGTGCTGCGCTCAGAGGTGTTCGTCACGACGAAGCTCTGGAACTCCGATCACGGGTACGACCGCGCTCTCGCGGCGATCGACACCAGTCTGCGCGCGCTCGGAACCGACTACGTCGACCTGTACCTGATCCACTGGCCGCTGCAGGATCGTGACCGACTGCTGCGCACCTGGGACGCAATGGAGAAGATCCTTGCCGACGGTAAGGCGCACTCGATCGGCGTCTGCAACTTCGAGCCGCATCACCTGCAATGGCTCATCGATCGCGGGGGAGTGCTGCCCGCCGTCGACCAGGTGGAACTGCATCCGCACCTCCAGCAACGCGAACTGCGCGAGTTCGCGGCGGAGCACGGAATCGCGATCGAGTCGTGGAGCCCGCTCGGCGGAACGTCGGGGTCGGGGTGGGGTCCCAACTCCAAGCCCAACACCGTCTTGTCCGACCCGACGATCGGCGACATCGCGATCAAATTAGGACGGTCACCCGCCCAGGTGGTCCTCGCCTGGCACATCAAGCTCGGACTGATCGTGATCCCGAAGTCGGTGCACGACGATCGCATCAAGCAGAACATCGACGTGTTCGATTTCGAACTCGACGACGAGGACATGGCTCGGATCGCCGCTCTCGACGACGGTCAGCGGGTGGGGATACACCCGGACGAGATGAACCTCGGCGCGCCTGACTGAGCGCGCAGGCTCAACGTGCTGCGCAGCCGTCGTGCCTAGCTCATTCGCACGCGACGCCGTCTCCGTCGCGGTCTAGTTTCGCGGAGTAGCCCGGCTGCCCGCGGTGCAGAGGCGCTACGCCGGCAGCGCGCGCCTGAGCGCAGTTGGCGTAGGTGGTGTTCGACGGTGCGACCTGCGGCGGGGCGGCGGCCTCTGGCGGAGCGCTCTGCGGGGCCGGGGCTGGCTTGGGTGAATCAGCTTCGGGTGCAGAGCAATTCGACAGGATGCGGATCATGGCCTGCTTCTCCGCGGCCGTCACCCACAGGTGGTAGATGGCTTTGACCGCGATCTGCCGCTCGACGTAGGTGCATCGATACGACTTGTTGGGCGGCAACCACGTCGCGGCATCGCCGGCACCCTTGGCCTGGTTCGTGCGGCCATCGGTGGCCTGCAGATTGCGCGGATCGTTGGCGAGGTTGCGGCGCTGCTCGGCCGAAAGCTGTTGCGCGCCCTTCTGCCACGCGTCCGACAGCGCGACGACATGGTCGATCTGGACCTTCGACGACGTCGCCGAGCCGCGCGTGAAGGCGATCGACGTTCGCGCGTACGGATCGTCGAGCGTTCCCGACAGCACCACACATCCGTTGGTTCCGGGTTTGAGGGTCACGCCGGACAGGTCACGTCGGAGGATGTCGTTGCGAGTGTCGCACCCGTTGTGGCCGTCGGCGACCGAGACGTCGTCGGACCATGCCTGCCCGAACTGTGATCGCTCGTAACCGGTCTTCGGTGCGCGGCCCTTTACTGCGAGCGACTCGAGCGTCGTGCGCGCGCTCGACTCAGCGACCTGAGATGGGGTGACCGGCGCGGGCGCGGCGTGTGCCGTCGCGGCGGGGACCAGCGCGCCTGCGGCGAGCACGGTCACCGCGATGGGCCAGACGATGTCGGCGCATCGAGAGGCGCGAACGTTCCGCGCGTCGTCGTGTTGCCTGCCGTCGTGTTGCGTGCCGTCGATCGGCCGGTCGTTGATCAGCATGGCGGAAACGTATCAGCCGGTACCGACAGCGAGCCTGAGCGAGTGGGCGCGGAGGTGAGATGCCCTGATCACGCTGCTGGGATCACACTGCCGGGATGCTGATGGGTGCGCCCGCGTGAATCTCTTTCAAACACAGTGGGTGCACACCGGCCGGAGGCCGGCAAGGATGTGACGGTGCGCGCAAAGGGATTCGAACCCCTGACCGCTGGTGTGTAAGTTCCGCTATCTGCGAAAACAGGCGTTACCGGGCGTTACCGGGCATCGGCCCTATTTCACCGAATACCGTTGCGGTAGTGCGTAATCGGCCGTATTCGTTACCGGCGTCTACTTTCGCTTGCGCCGCGTTCTGCGGACTGGTTGCGGACTGGCTGCGGACTGGCTGCGGACTGGAAACCCAAGTTTGGACAACCCCCGACGACGCGCCATACCGTGAGCGTGTCGGCGTCTCCTGCGCGATCTCCCCGGTCCGTTGCTGATCGCCGACACCGACCCAAGCGGCCCGGTCACCCGCACAAAGAACCCACCGGTGGCGAACCTGCCGGTGGGGTTCTTCCAAGTCGGGGACGACTCCGACGGGGGCCGGTGGGTTGGGGTTGCCTACCGGCCCTTTCGCTGTCCTCAGCGACCGCGTCGGGCTTCACTGTCCTCGGGCGCCGGTGCGTAGCGGCTGAACGAATATCGCTGGTCTTGCCGACGCAACCGCGAGTCGAGATCGTGTTCTCTCAGATGCGCCACGTAAGCCTGCGGGCTCCGGTCCGGGTCCGGTGTTCGGCGTGTCGTCATGGGTGCCTCCGGTATCGTTGCGCTGAGTCGCCGACCTTGCCAATGAGGGAGCGCAACCCAAAACTCTTACGCGAGCGGGTTTCTTTCTGCCGTCATCCACGACCGCGCCCCATCTTCGTCCGGCGAGCCTGCCGGTTTTGAAGGTCTTGCATTGTGCTCATCACCTGATCGGTCGAGGCTCCAGTATTAATGGTTCCGACCAGCGGCCCGGCGACACCGGACAACAGGGATTCGAGCATCCCCGGCGCGGCCTCGGGAATGTAGCTCGCGAAGTCGGTAGCCGTTTTGGCGCCCCACTGTGCTAGCGCTTCGCCGGACTGCGCGAGCAGGGGCGCAGGGTTACCCGCGAGCAAGGCCGCGTAGGCCGGTGCTGCCTTGGCGATCCCGGCCCCGATCTCGGCGACCGCCGGTGCCTTCTTGCCGATCGTCGACAACTGCGGCCCGCCGATGCCCAGCGGCGCGTGTGTGGCAAAGCTCTTCGCGGTGTCGATGCCGAGTTGCTGATTCGGGTCCATCTGGAAGGCGTTGCCCGAACCGTCGGTCTTCGGGGTGCCGACGACCGCGGCGAACTGATCCTTCATCCACCGACTCAGCATCGACTCTTGCTGTGTCTGTTGCTGCGACGTCGAGGTCGTCGGCGCTGCGCTCGGCGTGGTCGGCGTGCTCGGCGTCGTGCTCGGCGTCGTGCTCGGCGTGGTGTCGACGGGCACGGGTGCCGACGGCGCAGCAGGTGCCGGGTTGGTGACCTCGACGGGCACGGGTGCCGACGGCGCTCCCTTGCTGCGCTGAATCCCGGCGCGTAGCTTGTCGTCGGACTCGCGGCCTGCGAGACCCGAACCCCAGGGAGAGCCACCTTCCTTGTTGAAGATGGCAGCCGCGATCTCGGCCTGTTGCTCGGCGGTTGCCTGCCCGGCGGTCGGCGCGTACTTGGTGCCGCCGTTCGCGGCCCACGTGCCCTTTGCGATCTGGAACAACCCCGACGCCTCGTTGCCGCCGGAGTTGGCGTCACTGATCCCCTGGACGACATCGGCCCGTCCACCCGATTCCCGCTGGATGAGCTTGTTCCACTCCGGGTCGACGGCCGAGTAGGTGCCGTCGGGGTTCTTCTTCAGGGCGATGGTGTCGACGCTGCTGGCCTTCGGTGCGCTGCTCGGCGTCGACGTCGAGGGGCTCGACGACACGGACGGCGACCCGCTCGATCCGCCGGACGTGCCGCTGGTGTCGGCGGTGAAGTTCCACGCCGACGGCATGTTCACCACGAAAACCTTGGTGAGCTTTGGGTCCTTCATCGCCTCGTCGAGCGTGGGTGTGCCCTTGTCGAACTCGGGCGTGAGCTTGCCGCTGGTCTTGCCGCTGAAGGTCGACCCGGCTCCGGCCGCTGCGGCTGCGGCGCCTGCGGTCGGGTCGGCGGTCGGTGCTGCGGCGTTGGCGCCAAGCGCAGCGTTGAACCGCGTATGCACGTGATCTTGGTGGCCCGGATAGTCCGCGGCGTAATAACCGGTGTTTGATACGTCGGATCGACCGGCCCACCCGAAGCGCTGACCCGTCGAGGGGTCCTGGAAGATGACCTGTTCGACGGCCGGGTCCTTCGCGGCGACACCCATCATGTACTGGGCAAAGGCGTGCAGCTTATCAGCCGGTCCCGACCAGTCGACGCCCCGATTGAGGTGCTGCGGGTTCGGCGCGTATCCGGCCTCCTGCCGGTCGCTTTCCTAATGTCCGCTGTAGGTGCTCGGGGTGACCCCGTGGGCCGCGCCGAGTTGCTTGATCCAATCGGGGAAACCACCGGACGACCCCGCGGGCAGGCCGTAACCGACCGCGCCGCCGTCGGCGTAGCCAGGGAGATCGCCGAACATGCCGCGCAGGAACTCGGCCGACGGCACCCACCCGGCGCGCAGCGCGGCGAGTAGGGGCATTGACTCCGGCGTGACGCCTTCCTGTGGCACGACGTACTCACCCTTATGCACCACACCGGCGACCTGGTATTTGCCGCCGTCGCCGGTGTAACCGCCGGTCGCGAATGACACGTGCGGCACCGGCGAGATGTCGACGCCGGGGACCTTGTTGAGTAGGCCGATGAACGAATTGAGCTTGTCGATCGCCCAGTTCAGCGCGGTTGCAAGGCCGGACTTGACGCCGTCCCAAAGGCCGGACAGGGCCGACGTCACCTTGCCGGGTAGGGCCTTCATCAGATCGACAAACCCGTCCCACTTATCGCCGATCCACTTAACAACAGTCGTCACGCCGTTTTTGACGTCCTCGAATCGGTCAGTGAGCCACTTCAGCGCGGGGGTAATGACGTTCTCGACGGCCCACTTGATCGCGGTCGCGATGCCTGCGAACACGGCGCCGATGATCTCGCCGAGTAGCTGGATGACGGGGATGAGGATCGGGACAATGATTCCGACAAGCTGCGTGAGAATGCCGATCACCTGGACGACGACGGGCAACAGTGCCCCGATGATCTGAACAAGGCTCGGGAACAACGACATGGCGACTTGCAACAGGGGAGGGATGAGCGGCAACAGTGCGCCGAGCAATCCGCTAATCGCGCCGACGATCTGCGGCAACAACGGGGCGAGCATGTTCAGCATCTGGACCAAGTAGCTGCCGATGGTCTGCCCGACCTGCGCGATGATCGGGATGAGTTGTGCGAGAACGGGTTGCAGCGCACCGACCAGCGATGAGATGACCGGCGCGAGAGCGGCGAATATCTGCTGAAGCACGGGCGCGAAGGCGCCGACCAACTGCCCGATGACCTGACCGACCAAGGGCACCAACGGCGCCGCGGCGGCGATCAGTGAGGCGAATGCCTCGCCGAGCGGCCCGATAGCCGGGGCGAGTCCCTGGACAAGTCCGGTGAGCGCGGTCCCGACGGTCTGAAGCACTGCCGAGAGCGGCGGGAGCAACGGGGCGAGCGCGGTCGCCAACGCCGAGATCAGTTGCGCGAGAACCGGTAGCACGGGCGTAAGTGCGGTCGCGAGGCTCGAACCGAGCACGCCGAGCGCGGGTGCGATGGCCTGAAGCGACGTCCCCAACTGAGCGAACAACGGCCCCAACGCGGGCATCACCGCCGTTGCGAGGGTGGTGAACGCGCTCAGCAATCCGCCGATGAGCGGGGCGAGTCCCTGAAGCATGGTCACGAGGCCGCTGAAGAACGCGGGGTCGAGGTTGGCGAACACGGCGCCGACGCTCGATGCGATCGAACCGAGCGCGGTTCCGACTTGACCCATGACGGGCGCGATGTGGGCGCCGAACTGCGCGAAGCTGCCAACCATCGACTGAATGCCCGGCCCCATCGCGGTGACCATCGACGCGACCCCGCCGAGCGCGGTTTGTATGGCGGGCATCTGCCCGGCAAGTGTCGAGGCGATTCCGTTAAACACACCGGACACCGCCGACGCGATGCCCTGCACCTGCGGGGTGATCCCCGACATCAGGGTCGAGAGCGACGCGAACCCGGCTTGCATTTCGGTCGCGAAGGTCGAGGACACCGCGGATTTGAGCGAGTCGAGCGCGGGTTGCGCGGTGGCGGCGGCTTCCTTGATGCCGTCCATGCCGAGCGCGATGGTTCCGGCCATCGCCGCGAAGGCGATCCCGACTCCGGCACCGGCGACGGCGAGTCCGCCGAGTGCGCCACCGGCAACGCCGATCGCACCGCCGAGTCCGGCGACGGCCGCGGTGATGAGTCCGATCTTTCCGGCGCTGCCCGCGAGGCCTCCCAGACCGCCGTCCTTGTCCCCGCCGACGCTGCGGTGACGTGTGGTGATCGTTGAGGTTTGGTTCTGTGCGAGTGCGCGCAAACGGGCTTGCGTTGCCCGGTAGGCCGATTCGTTGATGGACGGCGAGACCTCGACGCGCAGGTCCATTCGGCGCAGACGACGGTTCACGTCGACCTCGAACTTGGTCCACGCGGCCTCGGTGACCTCCGGCGTAACGGCGACCTTAACCCGGAAGTCCTGCCCGCCGAGCGCGGTTTTGGTCTCGTTCGCGAAGCGACTGGTGTCGGCCCGTAGGTCGACCTTCGCGGTCAGTCGGTCGGCGGCGAGTTCGCGACGGGCCTTGTTATGAAACCCGGCGGAGTTGGGGACGAGCTTGACGGCGCCTTCGCCGACGGCGAATGTCTTTGCCATGTGGAGGGGTCACCTAATCAACGACGTTTGACCCTCCCCGGTCGCGCGGGGTTTCATGCTCCCGCGCCGTCGAGACCATTGTCTCAGACGTTGTCAAAACTCCCGCCGATCAGCGGTGTGTCACCGGATCGACGACCCGAACCCGAACCCGTTGGTGCCCTTAGTTTTTGGGTTGACGTCAACCGGCCCGTTGCGGTGTCGGGTCCCGATCGCGATCACGGGCGCGCGGCGACGACGTGCCCGGTGGGCACCGGCGGCGATGATCCTTGGCCGTGGTTCGGCGTCCTCGTCGAACACGTCATCTCGCCACGCGCCATAGTCGGCCCTCTCGGTGTCGCTGCCGAGTTCGTAGTCCGATAGATCGACGTCGTCGAGGTTCCTCCTCGATACCTCGACGTCGACGACCTCGAACCCGAATAGGGCGATGATCAGGCGCATGAAAATACCCCCGACCCCGCGGCGATGACCTGGGTTACGCGATCGGCATGGCGGGTATCGAGGGTGTTCCCATCGTACCCCGCCGACCGTGCGCGACACGCACTCTCACGCAACGGACACACCGCCCCTCGCGGCCGACATTGCGGCCCTGATCGCGTCCGTCGCCTGCTCGGCCTCGGCCCGTCGCTGTTCGCGCCGTTGACGGGCGTCGCGTAGCTCTAGTTCATCCAACTCCCGTGCGATGCGTGCGCGCTGTGCTGCCTCGCGCTCGGCGCGAAGTTCCGGCGTGGGGTCGGCGTCCGTGAACTGCCAACCGCTAGCAAAGTCGACCCGCGTCCACCAACGTCCCTGTGTGTGATCCGGCCACGCCTCGCCGTCACGGCCCTTGTTGCCATCACCCCGCGGCTGGCGGCGAAAACACGTCTCGTCGAGCACGTGATCCGGCACCATCGCGTCACGGCCGAAGTGCGCGCGAAAACAATCCGCGCGCAGGCAGCGCAGGCACTCCCACCCGACGGGCACGATTACGTTTTTCACGGTGCGAAGTCGCACATGCGTTGTGCGCGGGGTTAATTCGTGTCCGCGGCTGCACTCGGCGGGCACCCGCAATCGGTGGTCGGTCACGCGGCCAACCATCGACGGTGTGCGAGATCATCGCGCCAATGCCGCCACGGCACGCACTCCTCGACGGCGACCACCCGCGGGTGTTCCGCGAACGGATTACAGGAACATTCCCGCGTGCTGATGCACCGGGCCGTATGTCCGTCGTAGGCGGCGGCGAACTCCTCCGCGTTCTTCGGTTCGACCGGGATCGCGGCGAGAAGTTCGGCCTCAGTGCGCGGTTCGGGCTTCGGCGCTGCGGTCGGCGCCGTGGGTGCGGTGCTGCGTTTGCGTGCCAACGTGCTACGTCCGTTTCTTCGGTCGGGTGCGGCTGGGCTTGCGGGCGATGCTCACCGCGTCGTCATCGGTGGTGCCGGTCTTGGCGGTGTTGTCGTACTGCCCTCGGACCGTGAACGGCTGTACCCCGCCGGTGTGGGCCGGGGTGCCCGACGCCGCGTCGCTGATACGCCGGTCAAGGGTGTGAATGAGCTTGGCCGCGAGTTCCGTCTGACCGCGCAGCGAGGGGAGCAAGGGGTTCGGTTTCTCCGCTCCGGTCACGGGCGTGATGACGACCGGCCCGGTCTTCGCAATGCTGCTTTCGAGCTTGCGGGCGAGGTCGGTTGCGACCGCGAGTCGCTCGATGAGCGCGTGGTCGCTCGGGTCGAGGTCGACGCCTTCCTCACGTGCCCAATCGGTGTAGTGCCGTCGTAGCGCGGCGCCGGTTACGCCGCTGGGCTTGCGCTTGGTCGTCATCAGGCGTCGCCGTCGGTGATGTTGTTCAGCGCGTCGAACGGCGCCTCGTTCATCTTCGCCGTGGCGATGCCCAGGTGCAGCCCCGCGGTCTGTAGCAGACGCTCGGCGCGGACCTCGTTGAACGACCCGATGCCCTTCAGCCCTTCGCCGAATAGCTCTTCGGCCTGTGCGAGTTGGCTCTCCGCGAGGTCGAGGTGCTTGGTTGCGCTCTGTTCGGGCATCGGTGGGTCTCCCTTGTTCGTCCCCGGCTTGTGGGTCCATCCTCCCATGTCTGTCAAAAGTGACACGCCGAACTACTCTGTGCTGCAACCGATCTCGGTTTCGGTTGACGTCAACCGTGCCAACTGACCGGCTACGGGCTGGGCTACGGTCACCCCGCGGTGGGCGGGTGCGTCTCGATGGTCCGGGCGCGCCGGTCGGGTCGCCGTGCGGCCGTCGTTCCTGCGGTCTGAGCGGGCCGCTCGCGGGTTTTCGTGCGGTTCGGGTGTCGGTGTGGGGTCCGGGGTGCCTGCGGGCGTCTCAGGGCCGCGAGGGCGGCGGGTGGTGACCCCGCGAAGGCGGCGGCTCGGCGTGGGCCGCGGGTCTGGCCTGCGGGTATGGCGAAAGGCGTTGCGCGACAACGTGTCTCGCGCATCTGTGCTGGTGGGGGCGTCGTGGCTCACCCCGCGGTGGCGGTGCGGCTCCGGGGCTCTCAGGGCCTAAACCCGCTGGTCAGGGCCGATTATGCAGTCTTGCATAGTGCCCTTATGGGGGTCTCACGCGGATTTTGACAGTACGGGGGGGGGCCTGGCTGATCGGACCGGGGAGGGGTCCCACCCCCACCTACTCGTCCACGCTCCACCATGCCTCACCACCCGCTCACGCGCTCGCCAACGCCCGAACCGGACGACGACCGGCAACCGCTCGCCGACCAGCACCAGCACGGGAGAGACGATCTCAGGGCCGA
>NZ_LZMO01000127.1:0-16502 GCF_001665715.1 Gordonia sp. 852002-10350_SCH5691597 | reverse complement strand
GCGAGCCGTCCTTGATCGGCGGCCCGATCCCGAGCTTTGCCTCGGGAAAGAGATCCTGCACGGCCTGTGCGAGCACGTGCGCCGTCGAATGCCTGATCACGCTCCGGCCCGCCTCGGTGTTGGCGGCAACCGGTTCGACGTCAGTGTCGAGATCGGGAGCCCAGGAGAGATCGCGCAGTTGGCCTGCGGCATCACGAACGACGACGACGGCCTCGGGTCCCTTGTTGGGCAGTTCGTGCTCGCGCAGCGCCGTGCCCGCGGTGGTCCCGGCCGGCACACGGATCGTGGCTGGGCTGGTCACCATTGCGTTGTCGGGCACTTCGCTGCTCCTTGATGCGAGGCGGGCGTCGTGCCCGCCTGTGAGTATCGGTGTTCGTGCACGTCGATCGTATCTGCGGGCGCCCCGTCGGCCACCACCGCGGCCGGGATGTCCTACAGGATCGGGCTCGTGAGCCACGAAGCGTCGAGGTTCACCCAGTTCGCGGCAGTTCCCAGCACACCCAGGACCCACAGGGAGGCGAGTACGACGACGCAGGTGACGATGCCGAAAGCCCCCTGCACAGACCAGTGACGTTTCTTCATCCAATCGAGCCAGGCGTCGTATTTGCTTCGCGCGAAGCGCAGTAGCCGTTGAGCCCACGAGAATTCCGACGCGAGGATGCCGAGTCCCAAGAACACGATCAACCAGCCGGGGCCGGGATACGGAATGGCGACGATGCCGCCCGCGAGCACCAGCGCACCGACGACGCCGACAATGATCCGATAGGTGAGGTTCAGACGCGCGTCACGCCGGATGACGAATCTGCGTTGACGACTCCAGATGCGTATTCGTTGCCACGTCGGCACGCAGTACTCCACTCTCCGCGTTTGCTGTCTCCGACGCCGTGGGGCTGACGGCACCGGACGACTCGATGTGTCCAGGGTACGTATCCGGCTGCGTCACCTCCCCACGCGCGTCGGCGCGACGCTGTCGAAACTCGGCTGCCAGCGTGACGATGATCGTGAGCAACAGGATCAGTGGATAACACCCGGAGTAGAGGATGACCGTGATGCGATCGAACACTCCCGGATCGGGATATCGCGGCATCATGAACAGCCCGACCGCAATGATGTGATCGGCTCCGTAGTGGCTTCCGCTGCCCCAGTAGTTCCACCAGTACGAAAACGACAGCGCGCCGACCGTCAGCGGGGCCAACCACCGCCACCAGTACCTACGTCCGCGGATGCTGCCCCGGTACGCGAAGTCGAAGGCGACGACCAGCAGCGGTACCACCCACACCCAGTGATGACCCCACGAGAACGGTGACACCGTCGCCGCGGTCATTCCCGCGGTGGTCACCGACAGCAGGCGGCGTCCGCGCCGGTAGGACACGACCGCTGCCCAGAGCCCGAGAATCGCCGCGACGAGCGCCACGGGCATCCACATCCAGTCGGGCGGCGAGAACAGCGGCCCGACCGGTGCGGGCTCGGAGAACCGTCGAACATCGAAATACGCGAGCATCTGCGCGATGAACCCATTCACCGACTGGTTCGCCGGTGAATCCACGCGTCCGATACGTGACTCGCCGGTCACGTATGTCGTCCAGTACTGATGGGCGTCGGCCCTGATGACCAGGTATCCGATCACGACGGTGATGGCGAACCCCACGACTGCCATCGCCGCGGCCCGCCAGCGACGCAGCACGAGCAGGTACACGACGAAGAACGCGGGGGTCAGCTTCAGCCCCGCCGCGATGCCGACGCCGAGACCACGCAGCCTCGATCGCGGATGGAGCAGATCGAGAAAGACGAGGTCGAGCAGGATGATGAACATCAAGAAGACGTTGATCTGGCCGAGCCAGATCGTCGTCCGTACTGGTTCGAGCACCGTGACACAGATGGCTCCGCACACACCGAAGATCGCGAGTTTGCTGTCTGCCTTGTAGCCGAGCGTGCGCATGCCGAGGTATACCGTCGCCACGAGCGCGAGGAAGATCGCCACCCACCACACGATCTTCGCCACCAGCGCACTCATCAGCGCGAAGAGGGTGAACACCACAGCAGAAAATGGCGGATAGGTGAAGCTCAGACGACCCCACACCGGAAATTCGTAGAGTGGTCGGCCATCGAGCACGACACGTCCACCCGCTCGGTAGACGTACAGATCGGTGGCGTTGTCGAACAGCCCGTTGAACTGCGCGCCGATCGGGATCACGAAGATATGCCAGATCAGCGCGAGGACGGCGAGTACTCCGACCGCGAGCACCGGCTTCCAACCGAGTACCAGCGGCGACGGTCGCTGATCGACGGTGGTGCTCGCAGACATGAACACACCGTAGCCAAGACTTATCGCAGGTCAGAAACCGAATCGCCGAAGGCGTCGATTGTCTGATTCCGTACCGGTCGACGACCAGCCCGGATCGCCCGTCGTCGCGAAGTCGACCCACGCTCGATGCATCTCGTCGGCGACCTGCTGGTCCGGCTCGGGGCCGACGAGGGAGTGCGCCTGGTCGAGGTGATCGAAGACGAACGGGATTTCGACGGCGTGACCTGCCCTGATGTCGGCGATCGGACTCCGGTACCCGAACTCGTAGAGGTGCGTCGAGCCCGATGGACGCGACGCGGCGAGCGTAGTCGTCGGGCCGGAGAATGCGCGTACGGTGAGTGCCTGCGCGAGCACGTCTCCTGGGCCGGCACCGGCGTCGAGTCCGGCGCGGAGCTGGTCGATGCCATTCGGCTGCCGACCGAGTACCGCTGCGGCAGCCTGCTCTGTGATCGCATCGGCTCCGCCCGACGCCGCGAGGAAGAATCGGAACTCGTCGGCGTTCCAGCCTGCCAGCAGCGGAACATCGGCCCCGGCGCCCGACGCGATCGCCTCCTGCGGCACGGAGGTGAGGACGTCACCGTCGACGACGGGGAACTGGCTCATGATGCCCATCCCCTTGGCAACCGTCGACTCACCCCACAGGGCGGGGTCGGGGTTCACCATGCATTCGAGTGCCAGTTGCGACTGGGCCGCGAGCAACGCGACGGGATCGACCTCGGCAAACGACTGTGCGTCGGCGTCGACACCGAGGATCTCCGACAGCCGCCCGGTGACCAGACGGGCATCGTCGATCTCAGCGGCCGCTGTACCGTTGCCGCTCTGCATGATCGCTCGCCGGAACAGACCGCGCGCAAGCGGCGACGCCAGTAGCGACGCGACGCTCATGGCTCCGGCCGATTCGCCGAAGATCGTCACGTTGCCGGGGTCGCCCCCGAAGCTCGCAATATTCGCGTGCACCCACTCGAGGGCCGCGATCTGATCGCGCAATCCCCTGTTCTCGACGCCGCCGCTCACCGACGCGAAACCCGCTGTGCCGAGCCGATAATTGAGGCCGACGCAGACCACACCGTCGCGGGCGAACGTATCCCCGGCGTAGATGGCCAACCGGTTGGAACCACGGGTGAACGCACCGCCGTGAATCCACACCATGACCGGTAATCCGCCCGCACTCTGATCCGGGGTCCACACGTTGACAGTGAGGTAGTCGTCGCCGAGTTCGATCACGTTGTCGAGCAGTGCGGCGATCGGCGCCGGGTACGGGACCTGCGGTGCCGTCGGCCCGTACTCGACGGCTGTGCGCACACCGTCCCAGGAGTCGACCGGCCGGGGTGAGTCGAACGCCGCAGGCCCGACAGGAGGAGCAGCGCAGGGAAGGCCGAGAAAGGCCGAGACGCCATCGGATCTGCGACCCGAAATACGCCCGGCGGTTGTCGTGACGACGGGGGTCTGGACATGTGTTCGCGTCATGCTCGCGGACAGTACGCCGTGACGACGCCCAGCCGGATGCGATCGCGAAGATATCTCGGATCATCGTCTCATAACTTGTCCCAACTGTCTCATAACTCCGACAGTTCGGGAGTTCGACGATCCGTCTTATTGTCTTGGTCTCGCTCGTTTAGAGGGAAACTCGTGGATCGGTAACTGTGTCTCGAAACGCCGTCGCCAAATCTCATTTTGTCGGTAGTTCTGCGATACGTTGTTGGACATGGCACAGCCCCCTCCGTCCGCGCAGCACATGCTGCTCGGATACGCGCGTACGAGTGCGGTGGCGCCGGCACTCGACGAGCAAGTCGATACCCTTGTCTCCCACGGCGTCGCCCAGCGTCGGATCTACACGGACGACACCCTCGCGGGAGTCGTTGCGGCACAACGGCCCGGCTTCGATGCTCTCCTCGACTACGCCCGCCCGGGCGACCTTCTCATCGTCGTCAGCATGGACCGGTTGGGGCGCTCCGCCGACGAAGTCCTGGCGACCGTCCGCACGCTCACCGAACTCGACGTGGGGATACAGGCCCTGCGCGAGGGCCTGAGCACGCACGACGACGGCGGCTCCACACTCGTCGGTGTCCTCGCTTCGCTCGCCGTCGCCAACGACGAGATGAGTGCCGTCGGGCGTCGAGCGCGCAGCCCAGGCGACCGTCATCGAGCCGGACACCTTGGACGTCCACGAGCGCTGACCGACGAGCAGGTCGAGCTCGCGCGACGCCTTCGCGAGAACGGCGATTCCGTCCCGACGATTGCCGCCGTGCTCGGCGTCAGTCGCGCCACCCTGTACCGCACCCTCGCAGAAAAGAGAGCCACCAGATGACCAGCGGCCGAATTGTCGCGTTCCCGGTGTCGACGCCCCCGACGACGCGTCAGCCGTCGCTCGTCGACGACACGCTCGACGAAGATGCGTTCCAACGCGGATTCGACGACGCGACAACGTATCTCGCCACCATGCCGGATACCTGGGCGCGTCACCACGCGTCGTCGGCGCTCGCTTCGGGCGACATTCCCGAGATCACCCAAAGCTACGAACGCGGGTACCGCGCCGCTCTCTACGGCTTCGTGAGGCAGGCTCGCCGCTGACTGCCACGTGTGCGCGCTGACTACCATCGTTGGCGCAGACCCCGCTCGAGAATCCGAACAGAGAAGAGACTCCTATGACCAGGCTGATGATCATTCTCGGAAGTGTCCGCGAAGGCCGAATCGGCGGCCCCATCGCCGAATGGGTCAAGGCAGCAGCAGATGCCGACGACCGTTACGACGTCGACTTCGTCGACCTCGCAGAGCTCAATCTTCCGTTCATGGACGAGCCTAACCATCCGCGACTCAAGAATTACGTGAAAGACCACACCAAGGCGTGGAGCGCACGCGTCGAGGCAGCGGACGGGTTCATCTTCGTCTTTCCTGAGTACAACTACAGCTACTCCCCCGCCATCAAGAACGCACTCGACTACCTGCACAGCGAGTGGGACCGCAAACCCGTCGGCTTCGTCAACTGGGGCGGCAACTCGGCGGGAACACGCGCACAGGTCGCACTGCGGGTCGTCGTGTCAGCACTCGGACTCGTCATGACCAAGGGCAACGTCGAGATCAACTTCCCGCAGAAGCAACTGACCGACGACGGCATCTTCGAGCCGAACGAGCAGCAAAGCGCCGTGGTCAAGGCTCAGCTCGACGAGATCGTGAAGCTGTCTGAAGCATTGACACCGCTTCGCGGATGACGGGCATTGACACCACTTCGGAATTGAGAGTCATTATTTCATTGCGGACCGAAACCGACCGCAATCGCTGAGAGGCTCTGATCAGAAGTTCACACCACCTCTGATCGGAGCCTTTCGATGTATTCACCGCAGCGCGACAATGAAGTAACCGGTATCGCCAACTATGTTGATCAGCAGCTCGACGCGATCCGCGCCGCGGCGTTCGGCCTCACGGAGGCACAGCTGCGCGAAACCCCCTGTCGGAGCGAACTTTCCATCGGCGGCTTGATCAAGCACACCCTCGACGGCATGCGTGGCGCAGTCGAGCGGCTCTCCGGAGAGGACGTCACGCCGACGGTCGACGCGGACGGCGTCGCCGACTATCTGGCCGGTTTCGTTGTGGGCGAGAACGAGTCGGTCGACGATCTGCTCAGCGACTTCGACAGCACACGCGTGCAACTGCGTGGACTGATTCTGGCCAGCGACCCGGGAGCCGACGCGATTGCGCCGCCGGCACCCTGGTACGGCCAATTGGAGCCGCAACCAATCCGGTTGCGCTACTTCCTCATTCACCTCATCGAGGAGTACGCGCGTCACGCCGGGCACGCCGACATCCTCCGAGAGCAGATCGACGGCATGGCTGTACCCGCTCTGGTGATGACGCTCGAGGGCGTATCGGCGAATCAGTTCTTCACGCGCCCTACGAACCTACCGCGGGCACCGTCGGAGCGTGAAAGGCACTGTCGCCCAGGCTGGCTGCTCGTGGGCACCGAGAGCCGTGCTGGTGTAAACCTCATCTCACGTTTCGGTCCGGTGTCGCGACTGCCTGGTGAGGGCGCAGGAGGCGCTCGGTAGTCGACATTGGAGGAAACGTGACCACAGCCGCGAACAACCGAGGCAACCGCGGGGCTGACGCCGGCGCACATCGCAACGTCGGCGCCACGGGTGCGGCTGCGGGGGATGCGTACTCGCAGCGTGTCGAGTCGGCCGACTGGCGAAGCGTCACCGCAGAGGTGAACGAGTACGGCGGTGCGCTTCTCCCGCGGCTACTGAACGCATCTGAAGTCGACGACCTCCGAGCTCTGTACGACGACGACGCCTTCCGCGCGACGGTCGACATGGGTCGTCATCGCTTCGGGGAGGGACAGTACAAGTACCTGCACGCCCCCTATCCGGAGCCGGTCGAGCGGCTGAAACAGGCGCTGTATCCGCGACTGCTGCCAATCGCTCGGGATTGGTGGACCAAGCTCGGGCGTGATCCGATCTGGCCGGACACCCTCGACGAGTGGCTGGCGATGTGCCACGCGGCGGGCCAGAAGAAATCGACGGCGATCCTGTTGCAGTACGGCGAACGCGACTGGAACGCATTGCGTCGCGACCTCTACGGCGACCTCGTGTTTCCGCTGCAGGTGGTCATCAATCTCAGCAATCCCGGAGTGGACCACACCGGCGGGGAGTTCCTGCTGCTCGAACAACGCCCACGCGCACAGTCACGGGGGACCGCGTTCCTACTGCCGCAGGGTCATGGCTACGTGTTCACCACCCGAGACCGTCCCGTCGAGTCCAAGCGCGGGTGGGCGGCAGCATCGGTACGGCACGGAGTCTCGGCCGTACGATCCGGCGAACGCGTCACCCTCGCCTTGGTCTTCCACGACGCCGCATAGCTGTGGACGACAAGACCTACGTGCTCCTCGGAGCAGATCGCAAGCCATATCGGAGCGCCACACCGGGAAGCCTTGGCGGACACAGACGTAGCCGCATCTACGGCGAGTTGGATTGCACCTGTGCGCTGCAGACGATAGCCCGGGGCGGATACGTGAACAACCGTGTGTTCTTTGCCGACGAAGCGACCGCGATAGCCGCAGGTTTCCGGCCGTGCGCGATATGCCTCCCCGAGAAATACCAAGCTTGGAGGCAGGCGCAGAAGGCGCAATGATCAAGGCGGAGGTGCCGGCGATAACGGAACACCCAGTCGGGCACACAGCTCGGCGTCGAGACGACCCACCTAGTGGCCACTTTCTTGTGGTCCCGGCTGGGATCGAACCAGCTTCCCCGTGTAAGGTCAGAGGCATAACCAGCAGGTCAGAGCGATTTACTTCCCGCACGGTAGTGCACGATTCCGCTCGTTTTGGCATCCTGGGTACCCACCAGGTACCCACTGACGCGGGAGGAAACCTACGTGGCCGAGTCCTTCGGAACCATCGACCAACGACCTAACGGCCGCTACCGGGCGCGCTACACCGCGCCCGACCCCCACGGCACGAGCGGTCTGACGCCCGCACAGCGGCGCATCAGCGCACCGGGCACGTTCGCCACCAAGGCGGAGGCGCGCTCCTGGCTGAGCCGGCAGCACGCTTCGATCGCCGACGGCAGCTGGGTGCACCCCGACGAGTCCGCGAAACTGGCTGAGACCGAGGCCGCACGGGCGGCGGTAACCTTCGGCACATACGCCGACAGGTGGGTCCGCGAGCGCACCAACTCCCGGGGCGAGCCGATCCGGCCGCGCACGCGCAAGGAGTACGAGCGGATGCTGACCTCCGAGAACGGCTTTCTGGCCGAGTGGCGCACCACTCCCCTGACGACGATCACCCCTGACGCGGTGCGAAGTTGGCGCACTGAGAAGCTGGCGACTGGCGCACTTACAGCGACCGCACGTGCCTACGACCTGATGAAGAGCATCCTCAAGACCGCTGTCGAGGACGGACTGATCACGATCAACCCTTGCCAAATCAAGGGTGGATCGCTCACGTCCACCAAGCGCAAGGTCCGCCCACCGACCGACGACGAGCTCGAGGCGCTGATCGCCGCTATCGACAAGCGCTACAAGGCCCTCGTCGTCGTAGCCGCCGCCGGTGGTCTGCGCTATGGGGAGTGCTTGGCGCTGACCACTAACGACGTGATCGTCGACCACACCGAGGACGGTGAGGTCGACTGCGTGCGCCTGGTTGTCGACGACGCGGTCGTCGAGGGATCGGGCATCCCCCGCGAGTCTGGTCAGGTCAAGTCCGAGGCGAGTGTGCGTGGGATCAGCATCTTCGGGCGGGACGCGCGGATCATCGCTGACCACGTTGCCGGCTTGCCCGCTGGCGCGCTCCTGTGGACCGACACGCAGGGTCGGTACATCTCGCAGTCGTCGGTCAACAACTCGTGGTGGTCGGCACGCGAGGAGGTTGGCTGCACCGACGTGACGTTTCACAGCCTGCGTCACTACCAGGGCACCAGGTACGCGCAGACGGGCGCGACGTTGGCCGAGATCATGGCGCGGCTCGGGCACAGCAGTGCAAGGGCCGCGATGAGGTACCAGCACAGCGGGGTCCGCGATGACGAGCTCGCACGTCGGGCGGCCCGAGATTGAGGAACCCGATGTAGCCGATGTAGCCGACCCTCCAAGCCTTCCCCTATATATAGCTCTATAGAGAAGAGAATGAAAAACCTGGCTACATTGGCTACATTTCTGCCCCCCAGGTCACCGGCCTTTTTTAGGCTATTTTTGGTGTAGCCAAATGTAGCCGTGAATCGGACATTGGCTACACTTTTAGGCGACAGTGTGCTCTGGATCACAGTCCGTGTAGCTTTTTCGTCATCTCTGGCTACATCCGGCTACATCTTGGCTACGCCTAGGGCCCCACTCCCGGAACCGTGGTTGGCGCATCAGCCACCCGAGCCCTTATAACGTTTTGGTAACGCTCGGTAAATTGGTTGCACAGTCTTGCGCGGCAACGCCGAAACCTGCGGATTCTTGCTGATATGTGCCCCATCTACTCCTTGTTGAGTTCCCTTGTGCCGCAGTGCATTCTGGTGTCACCAGATGAGCACAGCGCCCTGAGGAGGTGAATTCCATGACTGCTCCCACCGACCGCGAGCCAGTTGAGCCAGGATGGGTAACCCCCGCCGAATACGCCGCGCGCAAGCGGCTGAGCCTCGCGACGGTCCGCCGCTATCTGGCGAAGGGTTCGATTCCATCCGAACAAGTTGGCCCGGGGTGCGCCGTCCGAATCCCGGTCAGCGCCCTTCGGTCCTGACGCACGCCACGGAAAGAGAAACGCTGCCCGGCCAATTGACCGAGCAGCGTCCTTGAAATCTCAATTGTCTATCCCGACGAGGTTGCCGCCTCGTCATGTCTTCATGGAGTTTAACATGCCAACATCCGAAATCTCGCGTGCCGCGGGGTCAATCGAAGGCTTGAGCGACGCGTATCTCGTCGCCGTGCATGTCGCCGGTGCGACCGAGGTCCTCACTTTTATGGCTGAGGCACACGCAAGGATCGCGGCCAAAGAGCGCACCCAGCGTCAGCTGACGTCGTGGGAAGCGCAGAACCGCGAGCGCGCTCTGTCCACGCCGCTCGACGAAACACAGCCGGCCGTATGCCTGAGCGCGCTCGTCGTGTCCACGAAGGCTGACTTCAACAGCTCGGTGGTGACGGCGTATGCCGAGTTGGTCTTCCCGGGCAAGGGGATCACGTCGGCCCTGATCGACGGGGATCCCTACCGCGTCGGCCGTTTCGCGCGTTCGCACAACGGCTCGTACGCGCCGTGGAGCTTCATCGACAGCCGTGGTGACGAGGCCGTCGAGCTGCTGGCCTACGCGCGAGAGGTGCTGTGAGACAATGGCCTTCAACCCCTCGATGGTGACCGTCAAGCGCGCTCGCGCGGCGGTCACACACGATCCGGAAGCTGCGTCCGCCGCGGGCCTGCGGTCCAAGTCCGGTCTAGCGGCGCCGACGGTCAAGGCGGTCAGCCGGCTTCTCGATCGGCTGTACCCGATCACTGACCTCTACCTGGACACCGACACCGGGCTGATGCAACTCGGCGACGTCGTCGGCCCGGCAGCGCTCACGGAGCTGATCCGGGAGCTTGAGATCATCACCGAGCTCGGCGGCTGGTACGAGAAGCGCAATCTGGTGGAGGACTGCGTGCGCCGGCGCACGCGGTCACCGCACGCCGAGCGGCTCATTGCGGTTCCGAAAGACCTTCCTGTCGCGGACCTCTCGCCGTGGACCAGTCGCATGCGCGACCCGGAGTTCGCCGACGAGGCGCTGCGGCTGATGGTGTACGGATATGTGAGCCGGGGCTTCCGCCCTGGCGCGAAATTTGATTACATCATCGTTATCACAGGCCCAGAGGGCGTCGGAAAGACGACGCTGCTGTCGACAATGCTGCCCGGGCGAAGTGTCGCGTACCGCCACAATGACCAGCATCCGGTGGAGGCCGCCGCAGAGTGTGAGCGGATCGACCTGGAGGAAGCATCTGAGGAACTTTTCGGCCGCGACCGATTCAACGCCTTCAAAGATCGCGTGACGATCACCGAACGGGGCGAGGACCAGAAGTGGGTGCGCGGGAAGACGCAGCTAAAAGTTCGTGCGATTTTCGCAGGGTCAAGTAATGAGCGGTACCTCATGCCGTCGGGCTTGGAGGGAACGCGCCGCATCCTGCCTCTGGTAATGGACGACTCGGACACGTCGTTGATGCCCACGCTCACGGAAGTCGTTTGGCAGCAGCTGATCTCAGAGGCTCTGCGGCGCTTCGATGCCGACGAACTGCCGGTGCTCTCGCCCGAGGGGAGGGATCGTCAGAAGGCTGCGCTGGCGTATGTCACGCGACCGGATGACGACGGCGACCTGATGCAGCACGCGATTCAGGAACTGATCACCTCCCAGGGCCATTTCCAGAAGGGAGAGCTGCAGGACGCGCTGATGGAGTGCGATCCGTCGGTGGCCCGCAATCCCAATTTCGGGTACACGTGGCGACGACTGCAGTCGGGATACAAGCAGGTATCCAAACGGATCGGTGGCCGGGTGACGAAAGTATTCGTACCGGTAGGTGCGCCATGAGCGCCGACATCCTGCTCGACTACGAGACCCGCATCCGCGGTGACGACGACCGGTATCTCAAGGATCACGGGCCCTATCTCTACACCGAGCACCCCGCCTTCGAGGTGACACTGCTGGCGTTCCGGGTCGGTGAAGGTGCAACACACGTCGTCGAGGGCGCTGACGCGATCCGGCACGTGACGCGGTTCTTGGTCGACTATTCGGCGCGCACCGGCCGGAAGCTGGTCGCGCACAACACCTCGTTCGACCGCCTGGTCGCCTCGCGGGTGGTGGGTATGCCGACGGCCACCTACCTCGACCCGGCGGGTTGGGACGACACCTTGCCGCGTGCCAGGCTGCTGGGGTATCCCGGCAGCCTGGCTGAGCTGGCCGAGGCGCTGGGCGCACCGGCCAAACTGGAAGAGGGCAAGGACCTGATTCGGCTATTCGGCTCGACCGACGCGCCGTTGAAGGAGCTCGTCGCGGAGCACCCGGCAGAGTGGTCGCTGTTCCGCGAATATGCCCGCCGCGACGTCGACGCACTGGCACATATCGACCCTCTGCTGTCGTGGCCACGTCCCGAGGAGCGTCTGGCCTGGGTGCTCGATCAGCGGATCAACGACCGGGGCATAGAGGTCGATCTGAACTATTGCCGAGCCGCAGACACAGCGGCCCGGGCTGCGCAACAACGCGACATCGACCGGTTGATCGAGATCACCGGCGTTGCTAACCCTCGGTCGGTTCCGCAGCTCAAATCGTGGTTCGCCTCGCGTGGGTTCAACCCTCCGAACCTTCAGCGAGAGACGCTCGAGAAGCACCTTCCCGCTGACATGGAGCAAGCGGAATGGTTGAAAGGGCACAGAGACCGCTCCGATCTGCCGGCCGACGTGCTGGAGGTTATCCGCATCAAAACCGCCGGCGGTGTAGTCGGCCGCTGGAAAAAGATGTCCGACTGGACATGCTCGGATGGTCGGATTCGGGGGGCGTACGTCTTCGCCACCGCGCACACCGGCCGGTGGTCGAGTCGGGGTGCGCAGCTGCACAACATGTCTCGGGACAGCGTTGGTGAGACCGACGCCGAGGTCAACGAGTTCGTGCAGCGGATCGTCGACGATCCGGAGGGTGTGGAGCTTTCCCTGCGCGACATGCGCGGTGGTCTCCGGCCAGCGCTTGTCGGTCCGTTCACCGTCGTGGATTTCAGCGCCATTGAGGCTCGGGTGCTCGCCTGGCTGACGGGTGAGGACGACATCGTCGGCCTCTTCGAGGCTGGTGAGGATGTGTACGTCGACGCAGCCCGCAAGATCGGCTTGGAGGTGCCGGACAAGGCTGTCGACCCAGCCGGTTACAAGATGGTCCGCGGTCAGGGCAAGGTATTGACACTGGCCGCCGGCTACGGTGGCGGCCCGGCCACGCTGCGGGCCCAAGGAGCTGTCGGCACTGACGCCGAGATCAAGGCTTTGGCGACTGCGTGGAAGCGAGCTCGGCGTCCAGTCACCCGGCTCTGGCGCGACCTCGAGCGTGGGCTCACATGCCCTGTGCGCCGCCCACGCGGGGTGTCGATGCGACGCAGCGACAACAGATCCCGTGAGCTGATCCTGCCGAGCGGACGGAGCCTACGATACGCGCGGGTCCGGGAGACCGTGAAGGGCGATCACGTCTACACCAAGCCGCACGGCGGGATCGGAAAGCTGTGGGGTGGCACGCTGACGAACAACCTTTGCCAAGCGGTCGCCAGGGATCTTCTCGTCGAAGCCCTGCTACGCCTCGACGATGCCGGCTACACCGTCGTCGGGCATGTGCACGACGAGGTGATCATCGAAGGTCACCATGACGTCGACTTGGTCGCCAAGTTGATGTGCCAGCTGCCGCGGTGGGCAGCTGGATTACCCCTCGCAGCAGAGGGCTATCAGTGCGTCAGGTATCGGAAGGAGTGACGGTGATGACCACGACTCTCGTCCCTGCGAACCCGTCACGAAGGCTCATCTCGACGGCGGCGATCGCCTCAACAAGTAGGGAGCGATCATGAGTGACAGGCCTGAATCTCACAAGCGCGGGTACTACGGGCTCGTCCTCGTGGTCGGTGTGGGCTTGTCTGTGGCCGGCAACAGTCTGCACGCACACGCCGTGACTGGAGGCTCGGCGCTGGCGGCGGTCGGCGCGGCGATCTTCCCCGTGCTGCTGCTAATGATGACCGAACTTATGATGCTCACCGCCAAGAGGTTCGGGGGCTGGGTGCGCGCCGTCACCGCGGGTCTGGCTGCGGTCGTCGCAGCGATCTCGTTCGCGATCTCCTACGAGGCGCTGGCGTATGTTGCCCGGGAGCTGTTCGGGATTGGCGCGACGCTGGCGTGGGCTGTCCCGCTGACGGTGGACTTGCCGATCATCGGTGCGACGCTGGCGCTGTGGGCTGCGAGCGATCTGATCCGACAAGCGCGGGTGGCCAGTTCCGAGACCGAGATCCCGTCGATGGTGCTGACGACAGCGGCCGACGACAAACCGGTCGTCGCTGTCAGCGATGGTGATTCCGCGATGTACGCACCCGTCGACGACAGCCGCTTTCCGTCGACGACGACTGTCGATCAGGCTGTCTCCGAGGTCGTCGACGATGACGCCGAACTGCTGACGACAGCTGTCGATGACACCAACACTCTGTCGACGATTGTCGTCACCGCTCCCGTCGTCGATGAATTGGCACAGGTCAACACGGCCAACGACAGTCGCCCGCCCGTCGACGACTGCGATGCCGAACCTGTCGACGACAGTGATTCGTCACCGTCGACGACAGATGACGACGATGCACAGTTCGTCGATGGCAATCCCGTCGTCGACAGCGACGACCGTCATCCGGTGGCGCCGGTGACCGCCGACAACGCTGTCGTCGTCGACAACGCAACATCGTCGACGATCGTCGACACCGACAGGATCACAGCTCTGGCGACCGCCGTCGTCGACGAGACCCGGACAAAGGTCAGCGTCGACGATGTCGCCCGCGTGCTCGTCATGCGGGGCGAAGGCATGTCGATGACGGCCATCGCAGACACGGTCGGCATCGCGTCGCACAGCACCGTCAGCGGGCTGGTGAAGGCGGCGGCACGCATCGACGACGCTTATGCCGTAGCGGTCGACCAGCAGCGCCGGCCAGCACTCGCTGCGGTTCGTGGTTGAACCGGGTCACGCTGGCATGCAGCGACATTCGGCACTGGGCCGGTCTATGCCCCCGGCGAGCGAAGCGAGACCGGCCGCCCGAAGGGCGGCATAGGACAGACGAGCGCAGCGAGAGCGAAGCGTTCTGTCATATGGGGCCTACGACAGCTCGCTGGCGTACTCGCAACCTGGTATATTTATGCGTAGCGACGGATACATATGCTGCCTCCCTGGGCGGTGGGCCGGGAGCGCAGCGAGGGGCCCAGACCGACGCCCGGGATCGAGTCGAGAGGAGGCGCGTGAGCGATGGCAACGGATCGAGCATCGCGTGCCTCGATGGATCACTGGGGGTGGCGCAGCCGGGGCGCCGGCGAGGATCGTGGCCGGCGGGCGGCGACGATGAAGGAAGCCGAGCGCAAGACCGCGGGCCCAGAGGAGGTGCTCCGGCAGGCGGCGATGAATCCGGCAATCAATCCGGAGATGACATGGATGAACGTCGACATGGTCAACGACGGCGACGGCGGCTTCCGTCCGATGCAGTCGATCGAGGAGGCGCTCGCGTACGGCGACGCCCGGCTGGCGCGGATGGTCAAGACCCCGAAGGCCGGCAGCCCGAAGCCGGACGCCGCGACGCGGGACAAGCGTGAGGGCACGGGCGAACGGATCGGCGACACGATTGTGGGTCACTTGCCGCTCGGTATGTGCGAGCCGGACGGTACCTATTTCAATCCGCGCGACCCAAAGACGGGCCGCGGCAAGATGTACGCCAAGGGCTCCAAGGCCGGTGAGCCGATTATGCTTCCGCGTTATCGCGCCAAGGATATGGGCGAGGCAGTGCGATATTTCGAGGCGTTTGTCTCGTTTCAGGCCCAGCTGCTCCCCGGCGGCCAAGAGTCGATCCACTGCTACAGCCTGCAGTTCGACGAGGGCCGCCCGCATGTGCAGATCCTCGCGGATTTATTTGAGCCGGACGTCTCGAAGAAGAACCCGCAGGGGTTGAAGTCCGGCTACCAGAGGGCATTCGGATCGCATCGCAGCGACATGTTGGTGCAGTCGACGGACCGCAAGACCGGGACGCCGCTGTTCAATGCGGACGGGTCACCGAAGATGGTCCGCGAGGGTGGGTCGCGCAAGATGTCGCGCTACCACGAGGAGTTGCGCGAGCACATGCTCGCTCTCGGGTATGACATCGAGTCAGAGATCGACCTCGACCGGCACATGCGCCGGCTCGACCACGCGGATTACCAGCAGTTGTTGGACGCGCAGGCGGAACACGAGGATCGAGTGGCCGAGGACCTCGCGTTCGTGGGTGCGACGATGCGTGAGGCGGAGGACCACCGCGAGATGGCCGTCGATGTGCTGGTCGATGCTCACGAGAGCGCAGAGGCGACGATGGTCGAGCTCAGCCATGCCGAGGTCGCCGCGATCGCGCGCACGGCAGAACTCGACCAGCGGGAGTCCGCGCTCGACCAGCGGGAGTCCGCGCTCGACCAGCGTGAGGCCGAGATCCCGCAACTCCGCGCAGCGGCTGTCGACGAAGGTCGTGCCGAGGGACGCGCCGAGGGCCGTCGGCTGGCCGAGCAAGCCCGCGCTGACGGTTACCGGGACGGTCATGCGGCCGGTGTGCGTGATGCCGAGAGTGAGACCAGTGCGATGGTGGAGCAGGCGCGGGCGGACCGAGCGGCGGCGGCCGAGGCGGTCCGTGAGGCCGCCGATCTGACCCCCGCGCAGGCCGCGCAGCGCGTCGTCGATGACTACACGACGAAGTCACGCGACGCTCTGAAGCGGTATCCGGTGATCAAGGTCGGCTACGACAAGACGGGTAAGCCGCACCGTGTGCTCGACGCTAAGGGCAAGCCTGTGGTCACCAACGCCTGGGAGCAGATGCGGACCGACACCGCACATGCCCCGGGCCCTGACATCACCGTCGGCCAGGTGCGGCGTGACGGTGCGAAGCTCACGCGTGAGATCGCCGCCGACAGTCGCGCGCATGATGGAGCGCAGCAGCAAAGCCAGCAAAAGAGGAACGACAGAGGGATCGGACTATGACCACTGT
>NZ_LZMO01000126.1:0-35854 GCF_001665715.1 Gordonia sp. 852002-10350_SCH5691597 | reverse complement strand
ACATGGTCGTCACCGTCGACGCGCTCCATACCCAACGCGCGACAGCCGACTACATCGTTGATCGCGGCGGGCACTTCGTGATGTGTGTCAAGCGCAATCAACCCACCCTCTACGATCAGTTGAAATCGTTGCGGTGGAACAAGATCGGCAGCTACACGACCACCGATACCTCTCGTGGCCGACGCGTCACCCACACCATCAAAGCTGTGGAAGTGCCCGCCCAGATGGTCGGATTCGACCACGTCGGCCAAGTCATCCAGATCCGCCGCACCCGCACCATCAAAGGCAAACGAACCGTCGAAATCGTCTACCTCATCAGCGATCTCGACATGCTCGCCGCCCAACCGCACCTGATCGCCGACTGGGTACAGGGCCACTGGGGTATCGAGAACCGTCTGCACTACGTGCGCGACGTGACGTTCGGCGAGGACGCCTCCCGTATCCGAACAGGCGCCGGACCCCGGGTGATGGCCACGCTGCGCAACCTGGCCATCGCCATCCTGCGCAACGCCGGACATACCAACATCGCTGCGGCCCTACGTCACACCGCCAGAGCACCCGAACGAGCCATAAACTACTCCTCACCAGCACTGAAAGGACTTTGCCGTGACCCTGGGTATACCAAGGACCTGATCAGGTCGGGTTATGCCCGCGACGACGCTCCGCGCCGCGCTGAGGAAAGCATGACTCGCTTGTTGCCCTCCGGTGCACCGGCCCCGGGGCACGCGATCTTCGACGTGGTCGGTGACGACCATGAACCCGTCGGCTACCTCTGGATCGGGCCGGATACCAGCGACGACGCCGGGGCTTGGTGGGTCTGGGACATCGAGATCGACGACGACAAGCGTGGGCGGGGTTTCGGCCGAACTGCCATGATCCTCGCCGGGGACTACGCCCGACAGCAGGGCGCTCACACCCTCGGCCTCAATGTCTTCGGGTTCAACGTCGCGGCGCGCAACCTGTACCAGTCGATCGGCTACGAGCCCACCGCGATCCAGATGCGCAAGCGACTCGATCAGGACTAGAGCAGCGTCGATCTCCAACCTTCCCACGAACGTTCGAGCTTGGTCATGCAGCTAGTGGCTGGCGATGCGGACGGCGTGGCGGATCGTGTCGACAACATCGATGCCGGGGATGGTCAGTTCGAGTGCGCCCGTTGACGACAGGACCGCTATCCCGTGTAGCGCGACCCACAGTGAGGCTGCGACTCTGTCGGGATCTGTTGTACGACCGCTCTTCTGAATGACGGACACCAGCCACTCGTACAGCGGGCGCGACGCGTTTCGAAGCTCGGCGCCCGACCCCTCGAGTAGGTCGTGACGGAAGATGAGCGTGAACATCGCAGGTCTGCGTCGCGCGAAGTCGACGTAGGCGATCCCGATCTCCACGAGGTCGTGGTCGGATGCCAGGTCTGCAGTTTTGAGTGCTTCAGCTAGATCGTGCAGGCCCACTTCGGCGATCCCTGCAAGCAGGCTCCGGTGCGTCGGAAACCAGCGTCGGGGCGCTCCGTGAGACACGCCGGCGCGCCTCGCGATCGCCCGCAATCCGACGTCGGCAGAGCCTGTCTCCTCCAATAGTTCGACGCCCGCGCGTACAAGTGCGGATCCGGTGTCTTCGACGGTCACGTAGACAGTGTCTCCTATCTCGTGTAGACACTGTCTATGCGCTTGTGGACAGCAGTGGTTTATCGCGTGTGTCGATACCTTGTCATCGGGCCGACGCTGTACGTGTTTGGGCGGCCGAAGGTCACGGGCCGCGAGCACATCCCACGATGCGGGCCGGTGATCTTGGCGGCCAACCACCTCGCCGTGCTGGACTCGTTCTATCTGACACTCGCTGCGAGGCGACATGTGACGTTTCTGGCTAAGCGCGAATACTTCGACAAGCCAGGGCTCTTCGGCCGGACGCAACGGCGGTTCTTTGCGGCAATGGGGCAAATCAGCGTCGACCGGCGTGGGGGTAGCGCGTCGTCGTCGTCGCTGCGAGCCGCGACGACGATCCTCACGCACGGAGGGGCGTGGGGCATTCATCCCGAGGGCACACGCTCGCCTGACGGTCGGCTCTATCGAGGCCGAACCGGCGCTGTTCGAGTCGCAATGGACACGGGCGCACCACTGATACCAGTCGCGATCACGGGAACGAGACCGGGATCTGCGGTGCGCTGGTGGCAGCAGCGGGTCTGTATTCACATTCTCGAGCCACTAGAACTCGATCCGTATCGCGTCGAAGGAGCGGCCGGCATCAGGGCGGCGACTGATGAGTTGATGCGCAGGATCTCGACGCAAACGGGGCAGTCATGCGTCAATACGTATGCGCGAGAGTGGAAGTCGCATGCCAAAGAGTCCGACGCGGCGTGATGGTTGCCAGCGTCGGGCCGTCGGCTCGGGCCGCCCTGTGTAGAACTGCGCCAGGCCGGGTTGATGCTCAACCGCCCAGCGATCCGTATGACGTTCACCGCCGAAATCCGCTCAGGCTGTCATATGGATCTGTAGCGCTGCGCCAGGTCGGGGTCTTCTCGACGGCCAGCGATCTGTTTGACGTTTACCCTTGGAATCCGCCCGGACTGTCATCGGGTCGCCGGCCGGGGTCCGCGCCAGGCGGACGCGCACGCAGGCATCGGTACCGTGGACAGCAAAGCGCAAGGAGGCGTCTACCCGTATGCAGTCACCCGTCCGCGACTATCTGACCGAGGTCCTCGATTCGCTCGACGCCGAGCGCGGTGGAGCCGTCGCCGACTACATTCCGGACCTGGCCGAGGCCAACCCCGATCTCTTCGCCATCGCGGTCACCACCGTCGACGGCCGAACGTACTGCGTCGGCGACGACGAGGTCGAGTTCTCCATCCAGTCGATCTCCAAGCCGCTCGCCTACGCGGCAGCCCTGGCCGACCGTGGCTTCGACGCGGTGCTGGAGAAGGTGGGCGTCGAGCCGTCCGGTGAAGCCTTCAACGAGCTTTCCCTCGAGAGCGGTACGTGCAGGCCACGCAACCCGATGATCAACGCGGGCGCGATCACCACCCACGGGCTGCTCGTCGACGACGATGCCGACGTCGAGTCCCGCGTGGAGCGGGCGCGCAGCTTCTTCTCCACCCTTGCCGGACGTGAACTTGCCGTCGATCAAGCGCTCCACAAGTCCGAAATGGACTCAGCCGACCGCAATCTCGCGATCGCGCACATGCTGCGCAACTACGGGATCGTCGACGATGCGCCGCACGACATCGTCGACGGATACATCCAACAGTGCTCAATCATGGTGACGGCCAAGGATCTTGCCGTGATCGGAGCGTGATTTGCCAACGGCGGCGTACACCCCGTCACCGGCGAGCGGGTGATGAGTCGACGTATCGCGCGGCAGGTGATGTCGGTGATGGCAGGCTGCGGAATGTACGACGGCGCGGGCGAGTGGCTGACCACCGTCGGCATTCCGGCGAAAAGCGGTGTGGCGGGCGGACTTCTCGGGACGCTGCCCGGCCAGTGCGGCATCGCGGTCTTCTCGCCGCGGCTCGACGAACACGGCAACAGCACGCGCGGTGTGTTGGCGTTCCGTCGGCTGTCAACCGACATGAACATGCACATGGTCGACGCCGAGCCCTACGGAACCACCGTGCTGCGCGATCCGAACCTCCGACGATTCGACGACCTTCGAACTGCAGGGAGTCATCCAGTTCAGTGGCGCAGAGTACGTCCTCGACAGTTTGGCCGCCGACGAAACAGGCACCCCCACTGTGGTTTTCGACGTCAGTCAGGTCAGCCACTTCGCTGACGTCGGGCGTCGGATGATCCTGGAGGGTATGCGTCGTGTCCGCGAGGACGGGCGCCGCGTCGTATTGATTGATCCCGACGACACTCTGCCCGATCCCGATCTGGGCGACGGAAGCTATCCGGACAGATCATGACTGGTGATGCGCGGCAAGCACGCGCGCGGATGAATCACACCGAGGACACGAATCGGCGAATGCTGCGCGCGCGTGATGCGATGGATTGCCGGTTCGCTGAACCCCTGGACCTCGGTGCGCTGGCGGCGATTGCGCACGTGTCGGAGTCGCACTTCAGCCGCGTGTTCAAGGCGACCTTCGGCGAGACGCCGCACCGCTACCTCCAACGACGACGGATCGAGCGAGCGTCGTCAATGCTGCGCGAGACGCAGCTGTCGATCAGTGACATCAGCACCGCAGTCGGGTTCAGCAGTTTCGCGACCTTCACCAGGACCTTCGGGCAGATCATGAGCGAGACACCCACCGCGCATCGCCGTCACGCCGGGGACCACGGTGCGCCAATCTGCGCGGTCAAGGCGCTACGCCGGCCGGCAGGAGCTCCTGTCGCCAAGAGAGCAGTTTTGGACAAGTGAGACCGAGGCAGCGCCGGTAGCGTTCCCGCCATGCCCAACACGATCATTCTGTCCCAGATATACGTACTCGACCACGACGAAGCCCTTGACTTCTACGTCGGCAACCTCGGCTTTGAGGTCCACTCCGACGTCGACATGGGTTTCATGCGATGGCTCACCATCAATCTGCCGTCCGACCCCGACCGCCAACTCATGTTGGAGATCCCCGGGCCACCGTCGTTGAGCCCGGAGACCGCAGCCCAGGTTCGCGACCTATTGACGAAAGGTGCTGGCGGTGGCTGGTTTTCGATGTCAACCGATGATGCCTATGCGACCGCAGACACACTTCGGGCCGGAGGCGTCGACTTCACCGATGAACCGACCGATCGTGACTACGGCATCGATTTCGGTATCCGCGACCCGTTCGGCAATCGAATCCGCATCGGACAGATGAAGTCTCGCCCCTGAGTCTCGCGAGCGTGGCTTCCGGTACGCCTAGACCGGCAGCTTGCGGAAGACCTTGCGCGGTATGTGGCGCAGCACGGTCATAATGAACCGGAAAGTGCCTGGCACCCAGACGATTTCCTTGTTGTCGTCGACAGCCTTGATGACGGCCTTCGCGACGACGTCCTTGTTGACGGTGAGCGGAGCTTCCTTGACGTTCGCCGACAGTCGGGTCCGCACCTGGCCGGGACGCACGACGAGAACGTGCACGCCGTCGTCGGCCAGCGCCTCGCCGAGGCCGAGGTAGAAGCCGTCGAGACCTGCCTTCGACGATCCGTACACAAAGTTGCTGCGTCGAACACGCTCGCCCGCAACCGAACTCATCGCGACGATCTGGGCGCGTCCCTGGTGCTTCATCTTGTCGCCGAGCAGCACCCCAACACTCACCGCGGCGGTGTAGTTGATGGTCACCTCGGTCACGGCCTTGCGCTGGTCCTGCCAGACCTCTTCGTCGTCGAACTGCACACCGGCAGCGACGATAGCGAGGTCGACATCGCCTCCGGCAAAAGCCTTCTCGATGGTCTCGGGGTGCGTCTCGGGCTTCGTCGCGTCGTAGTCGATGAGCTCGACCGACGTCGCACCCGCCTTGCGCATGGTGTCGGCTGCGGCGTCGGCGGTCGGATCACCGGGCACGACGGCGAGGATCACGCGGGCGGGTCCACGAACGAGGAACTCGCTGGCAATGGCGAGTCCGATCTCGGAACTGCCACCGAGGATCAGGATCGACTGCGGCGAATCGACGGCGTTGAACATTGGTTGGTGTCTCCTCGGGTGTTGGGAAGTAGTTGGTGGTCTGAACGGGCAACCGGATTCGGCCGCAACGCAATTCAGTACAAGCGAGCCGAGTTCACGTCAGTTGAGTTCGAGTCGACGGCCCATGTCGGACAGGAACACGCCGGTCGGGTCGATCTCGCGACGCTTGGCGATCCACTTGTCGATCTCCGGGTACATCTTGTGGAAGTGCTCGGCAGACGTCCGCGAATCCTTTGCGGTGTACAGCCTTCCGCCGATCTCCATGACCCGACGGTCCATGTCGTTGAGGAACTCCGCGAGCCCTGCACGCAGCGGGAAGTCGAGGCAGACGTTCCAGCCCTCGAACGGGAACGACAGCGGCGCTTTGGGATTGCCCTTACCGAACAGCTTGATCACGTTGAGGAAGCTGATGTGACCCGACGCCTGGATGTCGGTGATGATCTTCTTGAACTCGTCCTCGTTGCCCTTGGGCACGATGAACTGGTACTGCGTGAATCCACCACCCTTGCCGTACGCGACGGGGCGTCCGTAGGCGTTGTTCCAGTTCCCGATCAGATCGAGCGGGTGATAGAACTGCGGCAGACTCTCGATGACGTCGCGCTTGTTCGATCCGGCCCGGTAGTAGAGCTCGCCGATGAGTCCGAAGTCGAATTTGTTGTCGAGTCCACGCGGGAAGATATTCGGCAGCGTGATCAGCGGCTTCGGGTTGAACTTGAGCGGATCCTTCTTGAGCTTGTCAGGCAGTTCGTCGAACGTTGCCAGATTGCCGCGGCTGAACGAACCGCGACCGAGCTTCGGGGCGGCGCTCATCGTGTCGAACCAGCCGGACGCGTACTCGTAGCCGTCCTCGTAGTTGTCCTCGAGGTGCAGCGCGATGGTCTCGTCGAGGTTGTTGGTGGTGAAGGTGTCGGCCTTGAAGTAGGCCGTCTCGGTGCGCTTGAGCTTGATCTTCACGCGCAGCACGATGCCCGTCAGGCCGATGCCTGCCACCGTGCACCAGAACAGCGAGCCGTCGGGATCGTCGGGCGAGCCGTCGGGAGTCAGGGTGAGAATCCGGCCGTCGGCAACAAGGAGTTGCATCTCGGTGACGTGATCGCCGAACGCGCCCGTCGCGTGGTGGTTCTTGCCGTGGATGTCGTGCGCGATGGCGCCACCGACGGTCACCTGCCTCGTGCCGGGCATCACCGGCACCCAGAAGCCGCGGGGCACGACCACCTTCATCAGGTGATCGATCGAGAGGCCCGCGTCGACGTCGACGATGCCGGCCTCTTCGTCAAGAGAATAGATCCTGGTCAGCGGCGTCATGTCGATGGTCAGGCCACCGGAATTCTGCGCCGACTCGTTGTACGAGCGGCCGAGTCCGCGGGCGATGACCCCACGCTTGAGGTAATCGGGTTTGTCGGCGTTGTCGTCGGCAACCCGAGCCACCGCATCGGCGATGACCTCGGGGTATGGCGTCGACAGGACATGCCCGGTGATCGGGGTGGTACGTGACCATCCGGCCAGCGTGCGCGTGGTGATCGGCAGGAGCTCTTCAGTAGACATCGTTAGGGATCTTACCGCGACGGCAGATACGCCCGACGCAGCTTGTCAGCCTTCGAGCACCAACGCCGCCGCGTTGTGTCCGGGTATGCCACTGACACCACCGCCTCGACGCGCCGCCGCACCGGCGAGCAGTACGCGGGGGTGCCGCGTCTCGACACCCCACTGCCCGACGGTGTGCCGGTCCTGCGCCCACGGCCACTGCAGGCTCCGGTGGAAGATGTTGCCGCCGGGCAGCCCGAGTGCGGCCTCGAGATCCTGCGGCGTCTTGGCCTCGATACACGGATTGCCGTGGGCGTCGGTGCAGATGACGGACTGAATAGGTTCTGCGAGAACAGAATTCAGAGAGTTCAGAGTGGCTTCGACGGCCCTGCCGGTTGCCGACGGTGCGTCGAAGACCGCCGGAGGCATCTGGAGTCCGAACAGTGTCAGCGTGTTGCATCCGGCGAGCTCTGGTCCGAGGATTGACCTGTCGGACAGTGTGTGACAGTAGATTTCACACGGCGGGACGCTCGGGACCTTATCGATACTCGCCTGCTGCCACGCCGCGTGCAGCTGCCCGTACGACTCGTTGATGTGGAACGTCCCGGAGAACGCAGCGTCGGGAAGGACCGATCCATCACGAAGCGCCGGCAGCCGATCGAGCAGCATGTTGATCTTCAATTGTGCTCCGGCAGTGTCGGATTCGACGTCGAGCGGAACGTCGAGGCAGTCGTTGATCGACTGCGGCGCACACGCGACGTAGAGCATCGAGGCGCGGAGGGTGGTCTCGACTCGGCTGCTCGCTGCGCTCGCGGCCGGCTCGACCAGGGGTTGGGGGCTGCTCGCTGCGCTCGCGGCCGGCTCGACCAGCGGGTGGGGGCTGCCCGCAGGCTGGACCAGCGGGTGGGGGCTGCCCGCAGGCTGGACCAGCGAGGAGGGGCCAGCCGTGGACCGCTCGACCAGCGGGGATGGGCCGCGCTCAACATGCGCGGAGCTGACGTACTCGACCGTGCCGTCGGCCGGGTCGATGCCGGTTATCCGCGCGCCGGTCACGATCCGGGCGCCTGCGGCGACGGCGGCTTCGTAGAGTGCGCCCGATACCGCACCCATGCCGCCGACCGGGACGTCCCAGTCGCCGGTGCCACCACCGATCAGGTGATAGAGGAAGCAGATGTTCTGGCGCAGTCGGGCGTCGTGGAGGTCGGCAAAGGTGCCGATCAGCGCGTCGGTGGCGACGACGCCGCGCACCAGGTCGTCGGCAAAATAGCGCTCGATGAGCTCGCCGAGTGGACGTTCGGTGAGCAGCTCCCAGATCTCGGCGAGCGACGTGTCGAGGCCGGCGGAGCTCGACGCACCGATCACCAGATCGCGCAGTTCGTCGCGGCTGCGCAGCGGCTCGATCAGCGTCGGGAAGACGCGACGTGCGATTTCACCCATCCGGCCGTAAAACCATTGCCACGACGCGAACTCCGTGTCATCGCCGGTGATGCGTCGAAACGATTCGGCGGTCGCAGACTCGTCCGCATTGTCGACGAGCAGGCCGCGAGTGGGGTCGGTGGGCAGCGGCGTGTACGACGAGTAGCGGCGTCGAATCAGCGAAATGTCCAGGTCCAGGTCGGTGATGATCTCGCGCGGCAGCAGCGACACCAGGTACGAGTAACGCGAAAGATGTGCGGGCACACCGGGAAACGGCGTCGCGGAGACGGTGGCACCGCCGACGTGGTCTGCACGCTCGAGCACCAGCACTCGACGTCCCGCACGCGCGAGGTACGCGGCAGCCGTCAGTCCGTTGTGACCCGCACCGATGATGATGTCGTCGAAGCGTTCCATGCATCGAGCATGACCACCGTCGTGACGTGTTGTCGAGGGTCGAGGTACCCGACCGGTCGCTACGCGGTGTCGGGTCGGGCACTTCGGATACGTCATGGTCACGATGCGCCAACGACGGGGGTTGTTCACCGGGCACGATCGGTCGTCGCGACCATATCCTTGTGAGCGTGGACATCCCTTCGGTCGAACTCTCGTCAGGATTCCGGTTACCTCTCGTCGGCCTCGGAACCTACGACATGCTCGGCATGCCCTGCGTCGACGCCGTGTCGGACGCGCTCAGGTCCGGATATCGCCTGCTCGACACCGCGTCGAGGTACTCCAACGAACTCAGCGTCGGGATGGGATTACGCGAATCCGGCATCGCTCGCGACGAGGTCGCCGTGCAGACCAAGCTCGGCGGTGGCGACCAGGGATTCGACGAGCCGATCAACGCGGCCAAGGAAAGCGCTCGACGGCTCGGCGTCGCACACATCGACATCTATCTGATTCATTGGCCGTGTCCGAGCCTCGGTCGAACCGTCGACTCCTGGAAGGCGCTGCTGACCCTCGCCGACGAGGGCTTCATCACCGTGCCGGGGGTCTCGAACTTCAAGGCACACCAACTGCAGATGCTCTACGACGAAACCGGCGTCTGGCCACAGGTCAACCAGATCCAGTGCTCGCCTGCACTCGCGCGAGATGAGTTGCGCGAGTTCATGTCCGAGCGTGGGATCGTCGCGCAGGCGTGGCATCCGACCGGCCGCAAGGAAGGCATGCTCGGCGACGCCGTGATCATCAGGCTCGCGCGCAAGTACGGCAAGTCGCCGACGCAGATCGCGTTGCGCTGGTCGGTGCAGCAGGGCATCTCGGTGGTCCCCAAGTCGTCGCATCACGGGCGGCAACTCGAGAACGCCGACCTCTTCGACTTCTCGTTCGACGACGCCGACCTCGCAGAACTCGCAACACTCGACCGTGGTGAGAAGGCGGCCCGCGACTCCGACGTCGAAGAGGAGTTCTGAAACAGCGCCCGCCCGGCACCGTCTAGGGTGGCAGGGTGCAAGACGCAACCTCCGACGACGGGCACGACCACAAGTCGCGGCACGAAGACTTCAAGACGCGCCACGCCCCGACTCCGATCGAAGTGCCGGTCGACGATGCGGAGGCCTCGACCGACGTTCCGCTGACGACACAGATCCTGCGGTTCGTCATCAGCGGCGTGATCTCCGGCATCCTCGACTTCGGACTGACCACGATCCTGCAGTTCGGTTTCGGGTTGCCGCCCGTGGTGTCGAAGGCCGTCGGCTTCATCTGCGGCACCACCTGCGCGTACATCATCAACCGGCGCTGGACGTTCCGTGCGTCGCCGAGTACGGCTCGCTTCATCGCCGTCGCACTGCTCTACTGCTGCACGTTCTTCGTCAACGTCGGCATCTACACCTGGCTGGCCCACGTGTGGGAGCACACGTTCCTCAACAGCCTCATCGCGTATGTGATCGCACAGGGCACTGCGACGGTCATCAACTTCGTGGTGCAGCGCACCGTCATCTTCCGAGTCACGTAGTCGTGCCGACCGCGGTTGTCGTCGGCGCAGGCCCGAACGGGTTGTCGGCAGCGGTCCGACTCGCGCAGGCGGGTCTTGACGTCACAGTCCTCGAGGGTGCCGACACGATCGGCGGCGGCACGCGGTCGGGCCCATTCGACGACGAGTTTCCCGAGGTCATCGTCGACCATTGCTCCGCGTTCCATCCGCTGGGGACGTCGTCGCCCTATCTGCGCACCCTGCCTCTCGACGAGCACGGATTGCGCTGGTCGTGGCCCGACATCGACTGCGCGCACCCGCGCGACGACGGCACTGCGGCGCTTCTCTTCCGCGACATCGAGCGCACCGCGGCCGGATTCGCCGACGCGGGTTTCCCCGGGGCGGGCGACCGGTGGCTCGCGCTCCTCGGCAAGGTGTCGACGCACTTCCCCGAGGTCGCCGACGACGTGCTCTCGCCGATGCTGGCGCTGCCGCATCACCCGCTGCTGCTGGCGCGTTTCGGGTTGCCCGCGCTGATGCCTGCGACGGCCCTTGCCAGCTTCCTCGGTCCGCACGCGGGCGCTCTGTTCACCGGCATGTCCGCGCACGGTTTCACCCGACTCGACGTCCCCGGAAGCTCGGCTGCCGGACTCATGCTGACCGCGGCGGGCCATCACGGCGGCTGGCCGGTGGCTGTCGGCGGGTCGTCGACGATCACGACCGCGCTCGCCGGACTCCTGCGCTCGCTGGGCGGCACGATCGAGACCGGACACACCGTCTCCGACCTCGCGCAGATCCCCGCCGACATCGTGATTCTCGACGTCACGCCGCGCGCGGCCGCCGACATCCTCGGTGCGCGCCAACCCAGCCGCATCGCTCGGTCATATCGGCGCTGGCGACGCGGCCCGGCGGCGTTCAAGGTCGACTATGTGATCGACGACGAGGTCGGGTGGACGGCGCGCGACTGCGCTCGTGCGGGCACGGTGCACCTCGGCGGCGAGGCGTCGGAGATCGCGAAGGCCGAAGCCGACGTCGCCGCGGGACGGATGCCTCGTCGACCCTTTACTCTCGTCGGGCAGCAGTGGGTCGCCGACGAGAGTCGAGCGTCGGGAAGTCTCAAGCCGCTGTGGGCTTATGCCCATGTGCCGCAAGGGTATTCGGTTGACGCGACAGAGTATGTGACCGCACAGATCGAGCGCTTCGCGCCGGGATTTCGGAGCAGGATCGTCGCGGTTCGTGCGACTTCGCCCGCAGAGCTGGAACGGGCGAATCCCAACTATCCCGGCGGCGACATCGGCGGTGGACGCAACGACCTGGTTCATCTCGTCGTACGGCCGCGACTCACCGCATCGCCGTACTCGACGGGAGTCGACGGCGTGTACCTGTGCTCGGCCGCGACACCTCCCGGGGGAGGTGTGCACGGGATGTGCGGCTTCGGTGCCGCTGAGGCCTCGCTGGCCGCGCTCCGCTGAGAACGTCACGGTAGCCGTCGGTCGCGCGAACGACATGTAACGCGTGTGTCTGGGCGCCCGACAGAATTGATACACGAGTTCAGTCGGGATCGTCAGCCCGATTCGACCGAATGCGTTGCGGCAGCACCCACTTGTGGAGCAGTGGCGCTCGGGTGTCAGTGACAGGGTGTTCACAGGGTGTGGGCTACTGTGGCCGTCGGGGCCGACACGTGTGGCGCGAGAGCCCCCGAAGAGATGAATGGGATGCAATGTCGACAGCAGCACAGCCGACCACGACCGATACTCCGCACACGGACCCGTCTGATTTGCGCGAGATGACCAATTCGTCGTCGGACCGTCTACTCGTCCAACGCACGCTGTTCACCGGTCCGGAAACCCGGATCGAGCCGGGAATGTACGCCGACACCGACCTCTCCCGGGTGAGGCTCGATCGCCGCCGAGCTCATCTCGGACCGGGGGCACGACTGTCGGCGAACACCTACTTCGGACGTTTCCCCGCCGCCTTCTGGCAGAGCTACACCCGCGTGCGCTCAGTTCGCCTAGAGTTCGACCACGATTGCGCCCCCGGTACGACGCTGCGGATCGACATCCGCGCGTCCGACATCAGCGGTCGCGAACGCCCGGTGCAGACCGCGGAGGTCTCCGGACAGGGACACGTGAGCTTCGACCTCGACGTCAAGCGCTTCCTCGACGGCGGCGCACTCTGGTTCGAGTTGACCGCCATCGACGGTCCGGCCAGCATCTCCGACGTCGAGTGGAGTGTGGACTCGCGGGTCCGGGACCGGCCCGTGTCGGTCGTCATGTGCACGCACAACCGCCCGGTCGACGCCGTGGCGACCGTGCTGGCGCTCGCATCCGATCCCGTCGTGCTCGAGCGTGTCGCCGCGGTGTACGTCGTCGACCAGGGCACCGACCGCGTCGCAGACCAGGCACGGTTCAGCGAGGTCACCGCTGTACTCGGCGACCGCCTGCACTACATCACCCAGCCCAACCTCGGCGGCGCGGGAGGATTCAACCGCGGCATCCACGAGGTCACCAAGGACGGCAACCACGACACCGACATCGTCGTGATGGACGACGACATCACGTGCGAGCCTGAGTCCGTTCTCCGGTTGACCTCGTTCGCCAACAGCACGGCGCGGCCGATGCTCGTCGGCTCGCAGATGTTGCTGGCGTCGGAGACCTACCGGGTGCACATGACCGGCGAGTGGGAAGCGCTCGACGAGCTCAAGGCCGGACGTCCGGGCGCGTATGGCAAGCAGGGACTCAACGCGCTCGAGAAACAACAGGACGCGCGCACCGACGCCGGATGGAACGGGTGGTGGTCGTGTCTGCTCCCGGTCGAGGCCGTCTATGCGGCGGGACTCTCGCTGCCGCTGTTCTTCCAGTGGGACGACATCGAATTCGGTATCCGCGCGCGCCGCAACGGTTTTCCGACGGTCACGCTGCCCAACGCGGGCGTCTGGCACGCCGACTTCCACCTCAAGGACTACGACGAGTGGTCGCGCTACTTCAGTTGGCGTAACGCCCTCATCGTCGCAGCGATCCACGGACCGTTCGACCCGAAGCACCTGGTGGCCGTCATCGCCAAGGAGATCGGCGCGCACATCGTATCCATGCGCTATGGCCTTGCCGCGACTTTCCTTCTCGCCGTTCGTGATTTCCTGCGCGGACCGTCGATCCTCGACGACGGCGGAATGTCGAAGCTGGCGGAACTGAAGGAGCTGCGCGCGCAGTATCCGGACACGGTCATCCGTGACAGTGCCGACGTACTCGTCGACGCCGATCCCAACACGAGGATCTCACGCCGCGGACCGCTGCCCGACGAGGACAAAGAGACCCGCGTGCTGGTCAAACGCGCTGTGCAGCAATGGCTCGGCAGGGTGTCGCCGGCGCCCGTGTCCATCTCAGCCGACGACGGACGCTGGTGGCACGTCGGGCTCTTCTCGTCGGCCATCGTCACCGACTCGTCGCAGACTGGTGTCCGAGTCAGACGGCGCGACAAGCAGGTCGCGGCTCGGCTCGGACGTGAACTCGCACAGTTGTGCCTCGAACTGCGTCGTGACGGACTCGACGTCGCCGAGGAGTGGCGAGGAGCCATGCCCGAACTGACGAGTCGCGAGAACTGGACGAGATTGTTTGACGGCGACTGAACGACTCCGGTCCGCCCGACCCGCACTGGTGGTCGGGATCTTTGGAGTGGTGTTGTGCGCCTTCGGTTCCTGGCGCCCATCGCACTGGTATGACGAGGCCGCAACGGTGTCGGCGGTGCACCGTCCACTGTCGGCGATGTGGGACCTACTCGCTCTGACCGACGCCGTGCACGCGCTGTACTACCTGTGCATGCATGTGTGGACCAAGGTGTTTGGGCTGTCGGAGTTCTCGCTGAGGTTCCCGTCTGCATTGGCGATCGGCATCGCCGCGGGTCTGCTCGTCGTTCTCGCTGCGCGACTGTGGGATACGCGTTTCGGCGTCATCGCGGGCCTCGTGCTCCTCTGTCTGCCGCGCACGACCTGGGCGGGCTCTGAGGCCCGATCCTATGCTGGCACAATCGCCCTGGCGATCGCCATGACGCTTGTCTTGCTGATTGCGCTCGACGTCGACGACGGTGCCACTCGGCGTCGACGCTGGGGGTGGTGGGTGGCCTACGCCGCGGTCTGCGTTGTCGGCGTGGTCTGGTTCTTTTTCACCATCTCGCTGCTCTCCGCGCACCTGCTGATCGTGCTCGTGCGGAGTCGGGGGCGAGATAGGCTCCAGATACGCCGGACGACAGTCGCTTTCGTCATCTCCGCGATCGTCGTGTGCGCGGTCGTTGCACCATTTGCGCGCATCGTCATCTCGCAACGTGGGCAGATCTCGTGGGTAGAGCAAATGTCGCCACGGACGCTCGGCAACTATGCCCGATTCGAGTTCTTCGACGGCGCAACCATTTTCCTCATTGTTGGCGCTCTCGTAGTCGCGGTAGGACTCGCCGCTGCGGTACTCGGTGCCGGCGGCCGGTGGTCGATCCCGGTCATCGGAATGCTGTGGGTCTTCGTGCCCGCGGCACTCGTGTTCGTCTTCTCGTGGTTGGTCGACGCTGTCTACACACCCCGCTATCTGATCTTTACAGCAGGTGGACTCGCGCTGATCCTGGCGTGGGCGGTGCGCCAGATCGCACGCGACCGTGTGTGGGTGGCAGCGCTTCTCGTCCTGGTTCTGGCCGCGGCCGCGACGCCGTCGTACCTCGCCGACCGCAGCGCGTACGGCCGACTCGGCGGCACCGACTTCTCCGAGGCCGCAGACTTCATCGGCGCCAACGCACACCCCGGCGACTGCGTCGCCTTCTCCACCGCGCCGACGTGGAGTCCGGTCTCGCAGCGAGTCGTCTTGCGCGCCAAGCCCGCCGACTTCGCAGGACTCCGCGACGTCGGCCCCTCGATAGATGCGGTCCGGGCCGACTCGCTGTGGGACGGCGACAAACCCGTCACCGCCTATCGACGGTTTGCCGAACAGTGCCAGGTGATGTGGGTGATCACCGACAAGGACCGTGACCACGGCTACGTCGTCTACCCCGGCGCCACCGCCTACTGGCTGTTCTCACCTAACCACTTCACATCGACGTTGCTCTACCAACAACTTTCGGCCGCCGGACTGCACGTCGTGCGCCAGGTGCCGTTCAACAACTCGCAGGTCGTCGAGATGCGACGCTGACGTCGAGCGCACGCTCTGGAGTGCCAACTGTGTGCTCGAGGGCGTCGACTGGGCGTCGCGTCGCGTCGAGTGTGCGTCAGCCGTTCACCTTGGCGATGACGTTCTCGGCGTAGGCGTTCAGATGATCGATCTTGGTCGCAAGTGGCTCGGTGTCGTCACCCATCACGTACGGCAGGCGGAAGCCGACGATCACGTCGGTGATTCCCTTGTCCTCCAACCTCTTACATCCGTCGACCGTATAGGCGTCGAGTGAGATGACGTGGATCTCGAAGGGGTCGTTGAGTTTTCCCTCCGCTTTACGGATGTCGGTGATCTTGTCGAGCAGGGCGTCGAGCTCCTCCGCGGGGCCGCCTCCGTGCATCCATCCGTCGCCTCTGATGACGGCTCGACGCAGCGCGGCGTCGGCGTGACCTCCGACGAGGAGTGGAATCGGCTCGGTGGGTGCGGGAGTCATCTTGATGCGTGGGATGTCGTAGAACTCGCCGTGGAATTCGAAGTACTCACCCGACGTCAGACCGCGGAAGATGTCCATGCATTCGTCCATGCGCTTGCCGCGGCGGGCGAAGTCGACGCCCATGAATTCGTAGTCCTCCGGCCACGGACTGGTGCCGACGCCGAGCGCGAGGCGGTTGTTGGTCAGGTACGCAACGGAACTCGCCTGCTTGGCCACCAGCGCGGGCGGCCGCACTGGCAGTTTGAGAACGAACGGCGTGAAGCGGATCGTCGAGGTAACTGCGCCGAGGGCAGCGGCCTCGATGAACGTCTCGATGAACGCCTTGCCGTCGAGGAACTCGCGATTGCCGTCCGGGGTGTACGGATAGGTGGCGTCGGACTCCTCCGGATACGCGAGCGAGTCGGGAATGGTGAACCCCGCGTACCCCGCCTTCTCGGCCGCCTGGGCGAGTGGTGCGTAGAAGCTCGGATCTGTCATCGCCTCGGCGAAGGTGAACCGCATGTGTCTCCCCTGTGGATCGGTGTCTGATCACACAGTAGAACACGTTCTAGTTCCGGCGAGGGCGGTCGGCGAATTGCGCCCAGTCGACGCGACGGAGCGCCCAGTCGGCACGCTGAAGCGCCCACTCGACACGCTGAAGCGCCCAGTCGACGTCAGTCTGGCCGCACGAACCGCTCGCGTCGGCCGAGCTGCTGCAACCGGAACCACTCGCGGAAGCCCGCGACGTCGCGCTGCTGCACCAGGAAGTACCAGCCGAATCGCGCGTACTCCTGCGGCAGCAGTTTGCGCATGCCGGGCTGGTTCATCAGGAAGCCGCGGTTGCGGTAGGTGAAGAAGCGCTTCACCGAGTTGTCGGGATACTGCGTGTGCATGCGGCCGCCGAGGATCGGGCGGAACTCGTCGGAGCCGTACGGGTGCAGATATGCCGTGGTCAGGCACGTGCCGAAGCGCAACCCGGAGCGCGCCAGGCGTCGGTGCACCTCGACCTCGTCGCCGCGGAAGAACAGCCGGAGGTCGGGGACGCCGACCACGTCGAGCGCATGCGCTGAGAACAGCGCACCGTTGAACAGCGAGGCGATGTCGGGCAGCAGGTCGTCGTCGCCTGCAGGCTCGCCGTCGCCCTCGAACAGCTCTGACCGCTTGCGCCGCCACGCCACTCCGCGGCGTAGCGGGAAGGCGAGTGTGTCGGGGTCGTCGATGTTGACGACGACGGGCGAGACCTCGTCGAGCCGATGACGCGCGGCGCAGTCGAGCAGCGTCGACAACACCTCACTGCCTTCCGGGCGTCCGTCATCGTCGGCGCACCACACCCAATCGGCGCCGAGCGACAGCGCGGTCAACATGCCGAGTGCAAACCCGCCCGCACCCCCGAGGTTGCGCTGTGAACCCACGTAGGTTGTCGGAATGGGTTGCGCGGCAACGAGTTCAGCTACCTGATGCTCGTTCCCGTTGTCGACGACGACGAGGTGGTCGACAGGTCGCGACTGTGCCGAGACCACGGCAAGCGATTCGGCGAGCAACTCCGCCCGCCGATGCGTCACCACCACTGCAATGACACGCGAGGCAGTCACACGCGAGGCGCTGACATGCGATGTCGAGCCCGTGGTGTCGCTCATGCGGACTTGCCGTCGGTCCGATGCATCTCGTCGAGCACCTCGCGCACGTGCGCGGCAGCGGTCGGGCCCTCGTAGGCACCGACCACTTCCTCGATCCCGCCGTCCATCCGGATCTCGCCGTGGTCGATCCAGAGGGCGCGGTCGCACAGCTGCGCCAAGAACTCGTTGGAGTGGCTGGCGAAGACCAGAATGCCCGAGCGCTCGACCAGCGACTGCAGCCGTGTGCGCGCCTTCTTCATGAACTCCGCGTCGACCGCGCCGATGCCCTCGTCGAGGATCAGGATCTCGGGATCGATGCTGGTCACCACACCCAGCGCGAGGCGCACGCGCATACCGGTCGAGTAGGTGCGCAGCGGCATGTTGAGGTAGTCGCCGAGCTCGGAGAACTCCGCGATCTCGTCGGTCTTGCTCAGCATCTCCTTGCGGCTCACGCCCAGGAACATGCCGCGGATCAGGATGTTCTCGTAGCCGGAGATCTCCGGGTCCATGCCGACGCCGAGGTCGAAGACCGGAGCGACCCGACCCTTGACCCGACACGAGCCGCGCGTCGGTTCGTAGATGCCCGACAGCAGCCGCAGCAGCGTCGACTTACCGGCACCGTTGTGACCGACGAGCCCCACACGGTCGCCGTGCTCGAGGTGCAGGTTGATGTTCTTGAGTGCCTCGACAACCACGACGTTCGACGCATTGGCACCGATCACGCCGCCCGCGGCTCCGAGCACCGACTTCTTCAGCGAGCGCGTCTTGGCGTCGAAGATGGGGAAGTCGACGCAGGCGTCCCAGGTGTCGACGCGGACGGCGTCGTTCTTGGTCTCAGTCTGTTTGGAGCTGGTCACGACTCACACCCAATACGGAACTCGGGCGCGGTAATTGCGCATGATGAACAGGGCGAGAAGGCATCCCGCGACGGTGCAGCCGATGACGATGGCCCAGTGGTAGAAGGCCACCGATTCGCCGAGCAGCGGACCGCGCGTGATCTCGAGGTAGTGGTACATCGGGTTGATCTCGACAATCCGTGCCCGTGATGATCCCTCGCCGGTCACCTTGTGCAGCGACGACGCGCTCCAGATGATCGGCGTCATGAAGAACACCAGGCGCACCGCGGTGCTGAGTAGCTGACCGATGTCGCGGAATCGGGTCGTCAGGATGCCGAAGACCATCGCGACCCAGACGCTGTTGATGACGAACAGGATCATCGCCGGGATGATCAGCACGACGGTCCAGCTCAGGTGGATGTGCTTCCAGAAGATCGCGAGCAGCACCAGGTAGATGACGATGTTGTGCGCAAAGATGATGAGCTGTCGCCACGCGAGTCGGTAGACGTGCACCGACAGCGGCGACGGGATCTGCTTGATCAGCCCCTCGTTCTTGGCGAATACCTCTGAGCCGTCGAGGATCGATCCCTCGATGAAGCCCCAGAAGATGAAGCCGAGGGTCACGTACGGCAGGAACGTGGTGATGTCCTCGTCGAACAGCTGCGAATACAGCAGACCCATCGCGACGGCCGTAATGCCGGTCGCGATAGTGATCCACAGCGGACCGAGCACCGAACGGCGATAGCGCTGTTTGATGTCCTGCCATCCGAGAAGCGCCCAGAGCTCGCGCGCGCGAAGTCCGTCCGAGAGGTCCTTGAACGCACGCCGCAACGACCTCGAATCCGACGTCGTGGGTGGTGGCGGAACTTCCCGCTCGTTGACTACCGCTGACACGGGGATTCAGCATACAAGCGCGCGGTTCGACGATCCGGAACGGGCGGTGTCGAGCGAGGAGTGCGCGACTCGATACTCAGAGGTACTGACCGGTGCTCGGCCCGCCGCCGGGGCCTCCCGGCCCACCTGGACCCACGATTCCGGGAGGCAGAGCGCCCTGTCGCATCTGCTCGAGTTGCGCACGTGCGGCCATCTGCTGGGCGAACAACGCCGTCTGGATTCCGTGGAACAGTCCCTCGAGCCACCCGACGAGCTGTGCCTGCGCGATACGCAGCTCGGCGTCGGACGGGGTCGAGTCGTCGGAGAAGGGGAGTGCAAGTCGTTCGAGCTCTTCACGTAGCTCGGGGGCAAGGCCGTCTTCGAGTTCGCTGATCGACGTCTGGTGGATCTCGCGGAGCCGGTTGCGCGACGCCTCGTCGAGCGGAGCTGCCCGCACTTCTTCGAGCAGTTGCTTGATCATCGTGCCGATGCGCATGACCTTGGCGGGTTGCTCGACCATGTCGGCAACACTGTCTTTGGATTCGGCTTCTTTCCCGCTCGTGTGGTCGTCAGGTCCGACAACCACGATGCTCTCGTCACCGGTTGCCGGCGAACCGAAACCACGGGGATCAAATGCTCCGGACGACGTTCCTTCGCTAGCCATGTGACCCATTGTGCCGAAAGCCACCGACACTCGTCACCAGTCGTCGGCATTGCCCCCGAGGCCAGTCGGTATTGCTGTCGACGCCACGAGGACGCCGCAACGCCGCCGTCGCGCCGCGTTCGGCGGCAACCCGTCCGAAGCCCGTGTGCGGGCCGTCTATCGTGACTGGCATGAGTCTCGACGTCGCCGCGGTGCGAGGACTGTTCCCCTCGCTCGGCGACGGCTGGATTCACCTCGACGCCCAGGCCGGAATGCTGATCCCCGACTCCGTTGCCAGTGCGGTCTCGTCCGGGTTCCGGCAGCTCGGCGCAGCGCCGGGCGGGGTCTATCCGGGCGCGGTCCGCACCACCGAAGCCATCGACGGCGCACGCCGAGCGGTCGCCGATCTCGTCGGCGCACAGGCCGCGGGTGTTGTTCTCGGGCCCTCCCGATCGGCGCTCGTGTGGTCGCTCGCGGAGTCGATCGCCCCCAACACCTGGCTCGGCGGCGACGTCGTCGTGAGTCATGCCGACGACGAACCGAACATCGTGCCGTGGCTGCGGGTCGTCGGACGTTATGGCGGTTCTGTGCGGTGGGCAGAGCTCGACATCGAGACCGGCGAGCTGCCCGCGTGGCAGTACAAGAACCTCATCGGCGCGCGGACGGCCGTCGTGGCCGTGACCTTGGCGTCGTCGACGCTCGGTGCGATCACCGACATCCCCGCCATCGCCCGCTTCGCCCACGCACGCGGCGCGATGCTGGTTGTCGATGCGACGAATGCTGCGCCCTACATGCCGCTCGACATCGACGAACTCGGTGCCGACGTGCTCGTGGTGTCCGCAGAACGGTGGGGCGGCCCGCGAGTCGCGGCGATGGTGTTCCGGGATCCCAAGGTCATCGAACGGCTCGTTCCGATGTCGGTCGACCCGCGCGCGGTCGGGCCCGCGCGTCTCGAACTCGAACCGCTGCAGGGTGGACTACTGACCGGGCTCGTCGCATCGATCGAACACCTCGCCTCGCTCGACGCCGACGCGATCGGCAAGAGGCGTCGACGACTCGTCGCCTCCCTCGACGCGGTGAGCGAGTACCTCGAACGCCTGATGGTCTACCTCACGACGACGCTCGAACAGCTCAGCCAGGTCTCGGTTGTCGGGACTCCAGGCAACCGCGTCCCGACGCTCAGTTTCACCGTCGATCAGGTCTCGGCCGACAAGGTCGTCCGACGACTCTCCGACAACGGGATCTGCGCGCTCGCCGACCTTCCATGCCGGGCACTGACGCGTATGGGCGCGAGCGACTTCGGCGGCGCCGTGAGCGTCGGTCTCGGGCCGTATTCGACGCCGTACGAAGTTGACCATTTGGTCAGAACTCTCGGGTCATTCGGTTAGACCAACGTCGCAGCGTATGGCGTGTGGGTCGACCGATCCACACGGTTTCGCGTTTAGCGACAACGCATACTAAGTTGACTAATGTGAACGACCCCGAACCGCGCCCACACACGCCCGGTACGCCGGAGCTGACCACCGACCAGGTCGAGCTCTGGCAGTCGTTCGTAGACGGCGGATGGGCCCTGATGGCCCAGGTGAACAGTACGTTCGGCGCGAACGGTTGGACTACAACCGATCTGCGCATCCTCGAGGTCCTCGCGACGCGTGAGCAGTTCGGCATCAGCGAACTCGCCGCGACCGTGCACATGGGCGTCAGCACCGTATCTCGTCAGGTCGGCAGGCTGATCGACACCGGCGATGTTGTCCGGGTGCGCTCTGACCTCGACGGCAGACACCGACTCGTCCGCATCACCGACACCGGTCGCGGCACGCTGGCCCGCATCTCACGGGTGCGCGACGGAGTGGTGCGCGAGTACGTCGTCGACGTCCTGGGTGAGGACGACTTCACCACCATCTGCCTCGCCATGCGGAAGGTCCGCGGCTCCTGGTCGTGACGGTTACACCCCTTCGACGCCACTTTCGGGCAGCATCGATGGCATGCGTGCAATCACCGTCGACTCCGAAACAGCCACACTGTCTGTCGCCGAAGTACCCGATCCGACGCCGGGACCCGGCGAGGTGCTCATCGAGGTCGCGGCAGCGGGCGTGAACCGCGCCGACCTGCTCCAGAAGCAGGGCCTGTATCCACCGCCGCCGGGGGCGTCGGACATTCTCGGTCTCGAGGTGTCGGGCAGGATCGTCGAATTGGGTTCTGAGGTCACGGGGTGGTCCGTCGGCGACGAGGTATGCGCCCTGCTTGCGGGCGGCGGGTACGCCGAGTTGGTGGCGGTTCCGGCCGTGCAGCTGCTGCCGAAGCCGTCGAATGTGGACCTGATCGAGGCTGCGGGGCTACCCGAGGTTGCGTGCACGGTGGTCTCGAACCTGCTGCTCACGGCGCATCTACAGCTGGACGAGCTGGTCCTCATTCACGGTGGCTCGAGCGGAATAGGCACCCATGCGACGCAGTTGTGTCGCGCGTTGGGGGCCAGGGTCGCGGTGACGGCGCGAACGAGGGAGAAGCTGGCGCGCTCGGCGGAGTACGGGGCCGAGATCCTCATCGACTACTCGTCGGAGGACTTCGTCGAGGTGATCTCCGGGCACGGTGGCGCCGACGTGATCCTCGACATCATCGGCGCGGCTTACCTGCCGCGCAACGTGAAAGCTCTCGCGACCGGGGGACGCCTGGTCATCATCGGTATGCAGGGTGGCGTCAAGGGTGAATTGCCCATCGGCGCAATGATTTCCAAACGACTCTCGGTCTACGGCACCGCGTTGCGCTCGAGGCCGGTGACCGGAGCAGACGGCAAAGCGGCGATCGTCGAGAAGACCCACGCGCGTACCTGGCCGTTGATCGAGGCGGGCTCGGTGGTGCCGGTGACCGACTCCGTGTTCGAGCTCGCCGACGCCCAGGCCGCCCACGAACGACTCAACAGCGGCGACGCGATCGGCAAGGTGCTGCTGCGCGTGGGCTGATGAGGGAACAGGCTGACGAAGTCCACCGGCCGGGCGGGTCCGTGGGCTGATGCTGGTCTCACGCTGCGGGTCACGTACCCTTTTCGGCAGGGAAGCGTGGCAGAGCGGCCGAATGCACTCGCCTTGAAAGCGAGCGTCCGTAACAGGACCGGGGGTTCAAATCCCTCCGCTTCCGCAGAGAAGGGCCAGGTCAGAAATGCGATCTGACCTGGCCCTCGTCGTGGGTGCGGACCGCGGGCGGTGGAGTTGACACAGGAGTTGACACAGGTCACCTGGGAAAGTCGGTAGATTAGTCGCGTGGCGAAGCTCCCCGTCGGGGTCGAGAAGATCGAGTACGAGTCCGGAACCGTGCGCTACGAGGCCCGGGTGGACGCCGAGGTGAACGGCGAACGGCGGCAGTTCCGGCGCCGGTTCAAGACGGCCGCTGAGGCGAGCGACTACCGGAAACAGATGATCGCCGCCGCGGTGGCCGGCAAGGCGGTGCCCACGACGGCGCTGACGGTGAAAATGGCCGTCGATGAATGGTTGGCGGCGCAGGAGATCTCGCCGTCGACTCGGGCCGCGTACGCCGCCGCGCTGGCGCCGGTGGTGGAGCGGTACGGGAAGAAGAAGGTCCAGACGATCGAAAAGTCCGACGTCGTAGAGCTGATCAAGGATCTGCGCGAGGGAACCGGTCCGGGCGGCCGGAAGTGGGCGCGGACGTCGATCAACCCGATGCGCGCTCGATGGCAGTCGGTGTGGGAGGACCTGGTCGAGCAGGGGAAGGTGGCGCGCAATCCTGTCGAGCTGGTGAAGCCGCTGCGCAAGCGCGATGACCCGGTGGCCGCGAAGAAGGAAGTTCTGGATCTCTCGGATCGGCTGACCGACGCGGAGGTCACGAGGCTGGAAGCCGCGCACCCGGCCACGCCGCCGGCGGAGGGCCACATGCGCTCGCCGGGGTACCTGGCCGCGATGCGGGCGCCGATGATCGCCCTCGGGCTCGTCGGCCTGCGGCGCGGGGAGATGGCGGGGTTGCGGTGGTCGTCGGTGGATTTGGACAAGGGGACCATGAAGGTCGCCGTAACGACGCGGATCGCGGTGCGCGGCACAGTCATCGAGCAAGGCGTGGGTAAAACCGAGAGCGCTGGCCGGTGGCTGCCGCTGCCAGATCCGACGCTGGCGGTGCTGAAAGCAGCGAAGAAGCGCCAGGACGGCGAGAAGGAGCGGTATGGGGCACGGTGGAAGGGCGGCGACGACCCCTACGTGCTGACGCAGCAGAACGGCCGGCCGTGCTCGCCGCGAACCCTGAACTTCTGGTGGAACGACGCGCTCGCGGCGGCGGGGGTGCCGCAACGGCGACTGCACGCGAGTCGTCACACCGCGGCGTCGCGGCTCATCGCGATGGGCGTCACTCCGGCCGAGGTGGCGGCGTGGCTGGGGCACAGCGACGGTGGGGAGTTGGTCCTGCGCACCTATGCGCACGTTCACCGAGAAGATCTGAGGCAGGTCGCGTCGGCGCTGGATTACAGCCGCGAGCGGGTTCGACCGGAAGACAGAGGGCCGGTGCATTGGCTCGACGAGCCGATACCGGATCGGCTTCTCGCCGAGATGGGGTTCGAGAGGGACGACGAGGGCACGTTGATGTGACTGTCCCATGTCGACCACCTCAACCGCCGATCGGAACCCGGTCTCAGCTCCTTCCATGTCGACCACCTCAACCGCCGATCGGAACCCGGTCTCAGCTCCTTCCATGTCGACCACCTCAACCGCCGATCGGAACCCGGTCTCAGCTCCTTCCATGTCGACCACCTCAACCGCCGATCGGAACCCGGTCTCAGCTCCTTCCATGTCGACCACCTCAACCGCCGATCGGAACCCGGTCTCAGCTCCTTCCATGTCGACCACCTCAACCGCCGATCGGATCTCCTCTTGTTACGTTTTTTCTGTTGTTACGTTTCTTGAGATAAAAAACGTAACAACGTTGCCGCAGGTAGAGCCCTTTTCCACCATCGTGTTACGTTCCTCATTGAAAAACGTAACAGGGTATTTTTCCTGGTCAGAGCGTGTTTTTGGGCCAGATGTTACGGGGATTGCACCATCGTCTAAAAACCCTATGGCGACATCGTGAGCGGTTTTGGCCACATCTGATCGGATTGGCAATCGAGAGCTCAGGACTTTTTGAAATGGGGTCAATCCCCGTAACCGCGTAACACACCCCTTCTGACCTGGGGAAACGTCGATTTTTGCGTTACGTTTTCGTGTTACGTTTTTCGTAACGCCCGCGACGCCGGGTGTCGACGCCTCGGTGGGTCCATCGCGGTGGGTCCATCGTGTGGATACCGATGACCGCGTCTGTCGCGGCATCGTCGCGGATGCGCCCGAATCCCACTATGTGACGAGGATCACACCGCAGATTCTGCCTGTTTGTCGGGGCGCGGAATTGAAATTTCACGAAAAAAGTCTCGTTTCTAACGACCTGCAGAAATGCGAAACTCGCGATTTTTGTCGTGGGCTGGAAATCGGCGCTACGCCGGGTCCGGAAACGCCTCCTGCCTGCGGTTTTGGGTTGCTCCGGGAGTCGTTGGTTGGTCAAATGTGATCATGCTCGATCGAAATCCTCGGAAAGGAGAGTGGCCATGACTGCGAACGCAACGACCGATGCGAGCCCGCCGGCGACCCGGCTGTTGACGGCCGCCGAATGGGCCGCGGCCCGCCGTATTTCGATGGCTACCGCCTATCGACACCTTCGCGCCGGCCGGGTGCCGGGCGTCGAACGAACTGCGGGCGATAAGGGCGATTACCGCATTCGAGTACCTGCGTAAAGCAGAAACGCCGCCCGAAGGGGGCGGCGTCTCCGAAAACCAAGCGCTTCATGTTTTTGACGGACCTGTCGCGCTCATGACCAAGAAAGTCTGAACAAGTGTATAACAATGCGTCCGACGGCGCGACCGATGTCGACACCGTCGATCTCGATTCATTTTCAACTCCAGCACTTCCCGACGATCTCGTCGAGTCGGTCCCGGGTGGCCCGGGTGGGTCTGGCGACGAGTCAATGGACTCCGAGCAGGCGATGGAGCGGCGTGTCGCCGACATCAAGGAGACCCTGAGCGGCTCCTTCGGCGCTGTGCCGTCGCGCAACCGCGATGGTGTCCCGTACGCCACCTCGACAGCCATCCTGGCGGCCACCGTCGCCGACGAGTACCTGTCGGCCGACAACCTGCCCAGGCTGCGCAACATGGTCTCTGGCGGCACCGCCGGTACGCCCGCACAGCGTGCGGCCCGGGCGAAGCAGGGTGCGCGCGATGTCGCGGATGGCCTGCTGGGCCGCATCAATGACCGCATCGCGTACGAGAACGCGCTGATCAAGGGCACCGAAGACGACCCGCCGGCCCTGATCGGCACCAAGCGCGCCACCCTCAATCAACTCGGCTTCGCTGAGGTCGCCAGGTTGCTCGGAGCGCTCTACTCGGTCGTGTCGATCATGCCCAGCTCGCAGAACACCGATCCCGACCTCAACATCCTGGCCGCCTACGACGATGATCCCTCCAGCCCGCACTTCGGCACCTACCGCTCCGAGGTGGGTCATTTGAGGGCCATCGGGCGCCGTTACCGGCCGAATCTGTCGGTCAAGGAGTTTGCCGACGTCTTGGCCGCTCTCGGCGACTACGCCCCCACCGTCACCCGCGGCGGCGACCGCGACCTGATCGCCTGCCGCAACGGCGTGGTCGACTACAACGGCGGTGACCCGGTATTCCACGAGTTCGACCCGAAGTACGTCTTCCTGGCCAAGCTCGACGTCGACTGGAACCCCGATGCCGAGAACCCGGTCATCGCCAACCCCGAGGGGTGCAGCGCCGGTCACGCCGACCCGGCCGACTGCACGGATGACTGCCTGACCTGGGACGTCGAGAGCTGGATGGCCAGCCTGTCCGACGATCCCGAGGTCGTTGACCTGCTGTGGCGAACCGTGGGGGCTGTGGTGCGCCCCTACAACAGCTGGAACAAGGCCATGTTCTTCTATGCCCGCAAGGGCAACAACGGCAAGGGCACGCTGCTGAGTCTCATGCGCAACATGCTCGGGGTGGGCAACTACGCCTCGATCCCGCTGGCCGACTTCGGCAAGGACTTCCTGCTGGAGCCGCTCACGCGCGCGAACGCGGTGCTGGTCGACGAGAACGACGTGGGCACCTTCGTGGAGAAGGCCGCCAACTTCAAGGCGGTGATCACCAACGACGTGATCACCATCAACCGCAAGTACAAGGCGCCGATCGCCCACCAGCACTTCGGCTTCATGGTGCAGTGCCTCAACGACGAGCCCGTCTTCAAGGACAAATCGGAGTCGATCTACCGCCGGCAGATCTTCGTGCCCTTCGAGAAGTGCTTCACCGGCGCCGAGCGCCGCTACATCAAGGACGACTACCTCCGCCGCCCCGAGGTGCTCGAGTACGTGCTCCGCCGGGTGCTTTCGGGCGATTTGACGTCGCCCTACTACGTGCTTCCCGAGCCAGCGGCGGTCAAGAAGGCGCTGGAGGGCTTCAAGGAGTCCAACGATCCTGTGCGCGCGTTCTGGAACGAGAACCAGATGCTCTTCCAGTGGGACCTGCTGCCGTTTCCCTTCTTGCACGAGTTCTACGTGGCCTGGATGGGCCGCTACATGCCCAACTCCAAGCCGATCGGCAAGAACAAGTTCATCTCCGAGATCGTCCAGCTCGTCGACGCCGATCCGACCTCGCAGTGGTACTGCGACGACCACACCGCGCCTATCCGTCCAGCTCAGCGCATGGTCGACCCCGAGCCGCTGATCGTCGAATACTCCCTGGTCAACTGGGGCGACACCTCGACCAAGCCCGGCGACAAGAACTACCGGACCCGCCGGGCCACCATCCCCGGCGACATGATCAAGTCGGCTTACCGAGGCCTGCTGCGCCGCGACGACCTCGACGTGGTCAGCACCGAGTTCACCGATCCGTTCGCCGACGCGGGCGACGCCGTCGACCCTGTCGACCCTCCGGTCGATCAGGCATCGATGGGTCCGGCCGTGGCCGGCGGCCTGGTGGCCACGGGCGAGCAGCCGACGCCCGCACCGGCGAAGTCGAAACCCAAGAAGCGGCCGAAGCGGCCCACGCCGCCCGTGCCGGCCGAACCCGGGTGCGACCCGTTCGCCCCCGATTACCAGTTTGTCAACAATCCGTACGCGTGAAGGAGGACAGCATGATCACCGTCTACACCAAGCCCGCGTGCGGTCAGTGCACTGCCACGTACGCCGCCCTCGACAAGCAGGGCCTGACCTACGACGTCGTCGACATCAGCCAGGACCCGGAAGCCCGCGACTACGTGATGGCCCTCGGCCATCTCCAGGCGCCCGTCGTGGTGGCCGGCGAGGAGCACTGGTCGGGCTTCCGACCCGAGCGCATCAAGGGTGTGGATCTGAAGGGGGCGTCGTGAGCAAACTGCCCAACCCGTTCAGGCTCGCCCCGGGGCGTGAAGACTACGGCTACACGTACTACTTCTGGGTCGTGTTCGGTGCCGCGCTGCTGTCGGTGGTCGGCAATGTCACCGCCTATGCGGTGGATGAGCTGCCTTACTGGGTGGTGTGGATCATCCACGGGCTGCCGCCGGTGATCGCGGTCCTGATGCTGCACATGTTCTCATCCATCCGTGCGTCGTTCATGGGTGCGATCCGTCGCGACCCGTCCATCCGGCCGGCTTCGCCGTACTCGGGTCTGACCCGGCGTGAACGTCTGCGGAGCTGGAGCGTGGCCGATCTTGCCCTGGCCTTCGTTCTGGCGCTGCTCGTCGGCGCTGTGGTGGCGATCGCGCTGGCGGTGTCCTTCGTGTCCCTGGCGGCTGTTGGCGAGATGGCGGGCTGGGAGGGTCGCATTGCGTGGGCACTGCCGCTCATGCTCGATCTGCCCGCGTTCGCGGCGACGATCGGCTTCATCAAGTCGGGTCATCGGATCGCTGCCGACGAGGTCGTCGCGTCGGCGGTGACAATCGACTCGCCGGACCAGGCTTCGCCGAGTTTGAGCTCGGCCGCCGAGTTCGGTTCCTCCGCCGAGTTCGACGATGGGGTCGGCATGACGGCCCCGCCGAACTCGGCAGGCCGGATGGAGGGCGGCTCAGCGGTCGTCTCGGCGGCCAGTGCGAGCACCGATGACCAGGCGCGACGCGCAAGCGCCGAGTTCCGCGACGAGGTTCGGTCACAGGTCGCCGAGATGGTCGATGCCGAGGTCGCCGAGTTGCCGGTGCCGACGATCCCGCCGAGTTCGGCGCCTGTCGAGGCTGCCGAGTCGGCGTCAACGCTCGCCGAGTTCGACCCGCCGAGTTCGGGCTGGGCCGCCGAGGCTGACGAGGTGAAGTCGGCGACGAGGATCAGCGCCGGGGCCGCCGAGTTGGCGATGGTGCTCGAACTCGACGCGCGGGGGCGGTCGCAGCAGGAGATCGCCGACGAGGTCGGTCGTTCGCGCTCGACGGTCGGTGGCTGGCTCAAAACCGTGCGTGCGCACCGGGCCAAGTCGTCGGTGCTCGCACTGGCCGGCGGACCGTCCGCCGGTCGCAGGTGAAGAAAGGAGAGGACAGAGCGATGGCTGAGGAGAAGGTGTTGTCCCCGGGCGCGAGGGCCGTGATGGACATGATGACGCTGCGGCAGCGGCACGCGGGCGTCACCGACGCGGTGCTCGCTGAGGTCGTCCGGTCCGAGCGGATCATGGCGGCTCTGATCGCCGGGGCGAACGAGGGTCCGGAGGGATTTGCGCGGGCAGCGAAAGAGGCCTACCGGGAGTTGCAGGTGCCGACGAAGGGCGAGATCGAGGATCTCGCCGAGCGGGTGGCGCCGAGCACCCGTGCCGGTGCCACTTCGGTGGCGGAGGTGTTGCGTCGGCGCGCTGAGGGCCAGGCGTACAGCAGCTGCGTACGCGGCGCCTCCGCGAGCGGTTGGTATGGGGGCAGGATTAGCGATGACACTGCGCGGCGGTGGGTGGACATCGCCGCGCAGGAGGAGCCGCGGTTCCAATCGGTGTTGTTGGGGCGAGCGCTGAAGGGGTTGCCGGTGTCGGCGGACCGGAGGGACCCTGCGTTGGAGGCGCGTCTTCACCTGAGGGCCGTCGACAGCCTCTAGCTCGCGCAGCCCCGCTACGAGACCCCTGCCGGATCACCACGGCGGGGGTCTTTTCGGCTGTCGCGGCACAGTTTTCGGTGACGATGAAGGCTAACGGGGACAGCATTGACGGCCACCAAGGGCCGTTTGTAGAGGCGAACGTAGCCAACAGTGATGTCCAGGAGGCTAAGCGGGACAACAGTGTTGGCTATCAATAGCCGACACTGTCGACCATCAAGGGACAGCATCGTTGCTAAGAGGCTAACGGGGACAACATAAACGACCATCAACAGCCGTCAGTGGAGGCGAACGTAGCCGACAGTGACGTCCGGAATTACTCGTCAGAAAAGTTCGCGGCTTATTCGATGCGCCACAGGCGCTTTCGGCTTCATTCGCGGCGGTCGTTCAGATCCGCCGTCACGCCCCCCGGCTGGCCGGGTCGGCGCATCGGTGCCGGTGCTCATGTCGAGGGTCGGTGCGGGGGTGGCCAATCGGTCGCCGTGGTGTTCTTGATCCCTCCGCCGGCCCGCCGACGACCGCGAGCGAGCGAGCACCCGAGGCCGGCCAGCGGGCCAAGCAACCGGTCCGAAGGTCTCACCGAAGAGGTGGGATCGAGGGCCGGTGCGGTCCTCCCCAGGTGCGTGAGCACCTGGGATTTCCCGGCCGCAGGCCGGGATCGTGCCGCCCCGCAGGGGCTGGGGTCCAGGGGCGCGCAGCGGCCCCTGGCGGCACCACGCGAACCCGACCGGAGGGAGGGCGGCATGCAGGCGGCGCGGAGCGCCGACTGTATGACGGCGTGGATGCTCGCCGGGGCCTCAACCTCAGGCGCGGCAGCGCCTGTTTTGCGGTAGCATGGCCCCCATGACGACGACGAAGAGCGACGAGGATCGGACGACGGCGGCAGCCGGCGTCGATCTGACGGCGCTCGCAGTCGGCGTCATGGGGGCGGTGACGGGCCCCCGGGGCCCGGCGCCGGCGGTCGAGCGGGTGGCCGACGCGCTCGCGCGTCGTGCCGCCGGTGCGACGTACGCGGAGATCGCGGCTGCGGTCGGGATCTCGGCGAAGCGTGCGGCGTCGTGGTGCCGAGCGGCGGCGCGGATCGACGGTCGCTTCGACGCCCGGGGCGCCAAGCCTCGGCGCACACGCGCCAGCACCCGGCGCCCGGCGACGCGGATGCTCTCGGCACGGGTCGAGACCGAGCTGGTCGAGCTGCTGGCGCGACGGGCCGAGTCCGAGGGCCGGTCGGTCACGGCGATGGTCGAGGCGGCGCTCAGGAGTTTTGTCGGCCGAAAAGTCGCCGGGGTGGAGACCGCGGTGCGCCGGGAGCTGCGCAAGCGGCTCAAGGAGGAGCTGCGCGACCTCGCCGCCGCGGTCGGCGCGCACGACGCCGAGCTGTCGCGACAGGGGAACAACCTGAACCAGCTGGCGGCCTTCTGCAACAGGTACCGGGAGCTGCCCGTCACGATCGTCGACGAGCTGGCCGCCACTCGGCGGGCGCTGGAGGAAAACCGGGCCGCCACCGAGCGGCTGCACGCGGCCGTGCTGGCGCGGTTCGACGACGGGGAGGGCTGACGCGATGGTCGCCACGATGCTGTCGGTCACCGCCAACGCCTGGGGCCTGGACCGCTACCTGTCGCCGGCGACGGCCGCGCACGACCAGGCCAACCCCGAGGGGCCGAGCCGGCGCGTCGAGTACTGCTCGACGATCGGCGACTGCCGGCCGGAGACGTTCCTGGCCGACGTCGGGCGCACCCGCGCCGACTACGCGCAGACCAGGCTCGACGTCGAGACCTACCACCTGATCCTCAGCCACAGCCACGAGGAGCTGGACCCCGACGACCCCTACCACGTCTGGCTGGCGCACGAGTTCGCCAAGGAAGCGGCCGCCAAGGCCTTTCCCGGCCGTCAGATCAAGGTGGTCACCCAGGCCGACAACGGACGGTGGGAGCAGCACGCCGAGAGCGGCGAGCGGGTCTGGGTCAAGGGCAAGATCCACAGCCACTGCCAGATCGCCAACGTCGCCGAGGAGGCCGTGACGCTGGCGTGGACCGACCGGGACGGCAATGCCAAGGCGGTCCACTACCCGGCCGGCCGGGCGGTCTCCAGCGACATGAAGAACATCTACCGCATCCAGCACCAGGTGACCGACGCGCTGGTGCGGGAGCGATTCGCCTATGACAACGAGGCCTACATGCAGGCGTGCCGCGCCCATGCGAAGGAGGGGAACCAGGTCGCGGGCGACCGCAAGGCGCTGGCGCGGCAGGCCGACGGCACGACCAACGCCTACGACGAACTGCGGATGAGGCTGCGGATCGCGCGGGCGCAGGCGACCAGCTGGGAGGACTACGAGGCGCGCCTGGCCGCCGACGGCGTGCACACGCTCGTGCGCACCAGCAAGCGCGGCGGCGAGCACGGCGTCTCCTACAAGTGGATCGACGCCAGCGGCACGGCCTCGCGACCGGCACGGGCCGGCGGTCGCTCGGGGGTGGGCGATGAGTTCAAGCACACCGCGATCGTCGAGCAGTGTGAGCGCAACGCCGCGGCGGTCGAGCGCGGCGAGACGCTGGAGGCGCCCGATCGCGTCCTGGTGGTGCCGACCAGCTCGGTGGCCGCCGACCGGCCCCGACCGGTCTACCTCACCGATGACGGTCGTCCGCCGTGGGAGGACGAGCACGCCCAGGCTGAGTACCTGGCGAGGGTGCGTGCGACCGGCGGCACTTACGAGGGGCGCGCCGCTGCGGTCCTGGTCACTGGCGAGGGCGTCGATGGCGTGGAGCTGACGCGCGACGGCGACGCGGTGACCGCGACGGTGGACGTCGGGGCCGGGCCGCTCGTGATGGACGTCGAGCCGGCGCTGGCCGCCCGCACCGCGGCGCTTGACGAGCGTGAGGCCGCGATCGAGGACGAATGGGCCAGGCTCGCCTTGATCACGGAAGAGGCGAAGGGTGAGACCGTGGTCATCGTGCAGGAAGCTCACGCCGAGGCCGACGCGATCACCGCATCGGCTAAGGCCGACGCGCGGACGATCCGATCGACCGCGACGAAGGATGCGACAGCGACGACGCTGCAGGCGCGGAGGCAGGCCGAGGAGATCGTCTCCGACGCCGAGGCCGACGCTGGACAGATCCGAGCCAAGGCCCAGGCCGCGTGGGAGCGGGACGAGAAGCCGCGGCTCGTCGAGGCGACCAAGGCCGGAGTCCAGACAGAGTTGGCCGGCTACAAGGAGACTCGTAAATCTGAGATCGACAAAGAGTTGGCCGACTACGAGGCCGACCGGAAGGCGACGATGCCCGAGTACGACCCGAAGCTGGCCGTGCAGGCGATGCAGGCCGCGCGGTTCGATGCCGGCGAGCGGCGCACCATCCCGATCACGATGAAGGACGGGACCACTCGCGACATCAAGGCCAACGACGTGCTCGACCAGGATGCGAAGCGCATCTACGCGCGCCAGGGCCGTGCCCTGACCGACGAGACGGTCGGCCAGCGTGCAGAACGCGTGAAGGAGACGCTGGGCAAGGGCACCAAGGACGTCAACCGCGCCGGTGAGAAGAGCGCCGACCGGGAGGAGTCGAGGTGGCGGTAGAGGACATCACGTCGGTCGACATGTTCGCCGAGGCGGACAGGCTCGACGGCGAGGCGCGCCTGCTCGAAGAATTCGCCGAGGACCGGTACGCCAGCAGCGCGCGGCTCTACACCGGCGGCAGCAGCGCCTTCATCAGATCCTTGAGCGTCGCCGACGACCAGCTCAAGGAGGCTCGCGCGCTGCGGACCGAGGCGTGCGAGTACCGCCGGGTCGCGGCGTTCATGGCCGAGCAGGAGCAACAGGCGTCCCCGGGACCGGCCCGGGGCGACGAGTGAGTGAAGTATGAAGGAGCTGGCATGGGAACCGAAAGTGCGCGCCATGACGAGGTCGACGCCGCGCGGGTGAACGAGATCAAGCGATTGCTCGATCAGCCCGGCGGCGGGCCGGAGGCGGTCGCCAAGCAGTTCGGCAAGGTTGAGTTGGGCAGTGATGAGTACAAGACGGCACAACAGCAGCGCCGGGCCGCGGTGGCCCGGCGCCAGCAGGCGGCCGAGGCCCGTGAGCGCAACGCGCGCCAGAACCGGAGCCTGCACGCACGAGACCGGCGGCGAGCCGAGGGCGGTCAGGACAAGGTGAGCACGGCAGAGCTGCGGGATCGTCTCAAGCAGGGGCAGAAGGATCTCCGCGCGGCCGATCAGGAGTCCGCGCGGGCCAAGGATCTCGGTCGCGACCGGGTGCGGGCCCGGTGAGGGCTCCCCGCCCGGACAGTTGAGAGCCCCGGACGCCGTCAGGCATCCGGGGCTCTCGTCTGTGCCGGTCAGTCCCGGTCAATCCAGCAGGTCGGTCTTGGAGATGTCGGGTAGCAGCACCCGGACCCCGGCCCGGCCGCGCAGCAGCAGCCTGCCCTCGCCGTCGCGCTGCGGGGTGAGCGCTGCGGTGTCCAGTCCGGCGCGGTCGCGAGACTGCGAGGCCTTGCCCGACGCGTCGACGGAAGCGGTGACCCGTTCTTCAGAGGGTGTATTTTTCACGGCGCGCTCCAGCATCTCGTCCTCGTCGGCGCCGGGCAGGATGAGCGTGGCGGGCATGATCTTGCGCATGACCTTGGCCTCGGCCTGACCCCAGAGCGCTTCGAGCTGGACGGAATCCTGCAGCGCCAGGACGGTGCGTATACCGAGGCCTCGGCCCTCTCCGACCCAGGCGTTGGCGAATTTCGCCGGGAGCTTGCTGCCGTTGGTGAACTCGTCGAGGACGAACATCAGCGCTGGCCTCACGCCCTTCTCGACGTCCTCGACATGGTGCCGCCAGTGCTCGACGCAGCGCACCAGCAGGGTGCTCACCGCTGCGCCGGCGTCGCCGACCATCGGCGAGACGATGAACAGCGTGGCCCCGGGCGTGTCGAGCATGTCCGGGGTGAAGGCGGGCAGGCCGACGCCGGCTACGTGGTCATCGCTCCAGCCACTCAGGGCGTTGGCGATGCTGATGCCCACCGAATCCCGCAGCTTGGGGTCCTTGCGCTTGAGCGCGAGCAGTGATTTGGCGTGTCGCGACCCCTGGAGCAGCGCGCGCAGGTAGGCCGAGTTCCAGTTCGGCTCGCTGAGGTCGGGCAGCTCGTCGCCGTCCAGGTCCGGCATCTGCTCGGGGCCGGGGTCTTCGGCCGCGTCCAGCGCCCAGGCGACGCCGCCGCCCCACACCGGCTGGCCGGTCTGGGGATCGGGGTAGTAGCCCCCGGCGCGCAGGATCGTCGTGAGGGGGCGTCGGGCCTGGTCGGCCCACGTCTTGGAGTCGCCCTCGGTGCCGCCGCCGATGGCCAGCAGCAGGTCGGCCATCTTGAGGGCCTCGTTGTCGGTGGAGATCAGCGCGCACGGGTCGATCCGCACCTTGGTGACCGGCACGCCCTGGAGCGCCGATGCGCGCACGGTGCCGGCCAGGTCGAGCAGGTACACCGGTCCCCGCTGCGCCCGCTTGGCGATGGTGAGCGCGACCAGGTCGTCCTTGCAGCTCAGTGCGATGCACGGCTTGCCCGCCCACCTGATGATGTTGGGCGCCAGGACGCGACGCGATTTGCCCGCGCCGGTGCCGCCCGGCACGAACAGGTGCGGCATGGTCGCGGCGATGTCGCCGTGCCTGCGCCCGCGGTTGGTCGGGTCGGTGATGATCGGCGCCACCCCGTCGGGACCGGGCTTGGCGTCGATGAAGCCCGCGTAGGGCTCGTCGGTCAGTGCCGGCGCGGCCCGGCGCGCCTGGGGCTGCTTGCGCGCGAGCGCCATCAGGGCTCCTCTCTGTCCCAGCGCTGCC
>NZ_LZMO01000125.1:0-20197 GCF_001665715.1 Gordonia sp. 852002-10350_SCH5691597 | reverse complement strand
GCCGGGTGTGTTGGGGGGGGGGGGGCCCGGGGTGCCACAATTTGGGGTCTTTACCTTTTTTGGGCGCGCCCCCCCCCCAACACCCTTCCTATACGACACACATCTAGGCCCGGGCGACGTCGGTTGGTGGGTGATCTCGACAAGCTCGATCAGCGGTTGGGGCTCGATCAGCGGTTGGGGCTCGATCAGCAGTGGGGCTCGATTAGCTAGTGGACGCTCGATCCGCTGAATCGACCGTGTCCGCGAAGTCGTCGATGAGCTCGGCCGTGTAGTCCGGCTGGATCAGCGGGAACAGGTGCATGGCCCGCGGTACGACGACGAGGCGTCCGTCGGCCGCGGTCTCGACGAACCTTTTTTCGTGCAGCCGGAACTGGTCCCACGCGCCGTTCGCGAACAGCGTCGGTCCCGGGTAAGCGGCGACGGAGGCGAGCGCGTCGAAGTGGAGCACCGCGTCGACGACGTCGCGAATCGAATGGAGTGCGAGGCCGCCGGCCTCCATATCGTCGGACACCTCGCGGCCGACGGCGATGCGCGTCAGAATCCTGCTGATCTGGGCAGCTTCGGACGGAAGCACACTGGTCGCCGCGCCGAAGAGACGGAACGGTGTGGCGAGCAGCCCACTTGGCTGCGCGGTCGCGCACAGCACGCCTAGTCCCGCGACACGATCCGGGTGTGCCGCGGCAGTCGCCATCGCGACGTAGCCGCCCATCGACATACCGACGACCACCGCAGAGCCGCCGACCGAGTCGATCGCGTCGACCACCGCGGCGACGGCGCCGTCCAATTTGAACGTCTCGTCGGCGCGTGAGCCGTGGCCCGGCATATCGGGGCAGACCACGTCACGGTCGGCGAGCGAGCCGGCCACGCGCCGAAAGGTCTGTCCGCTCACGCGCAATCCGTGCACCAGAACTATCGGTGTGCGCGACGTGGTGTGGGGGGAATCGGTGGCAACGCTGTCGGTGCTCATCGAAAGTCAGTATCCACGGAGAGTTGCGTGGGATCCACAGGTACAAAAATGCCCCCGTGGATCCCACGCAACTTTCACCTGGGCGTGATCTCGCGGTCGATTCCCACCTCTTCGCGGAAACCCGCGTCGTGCGAGACGAGCAGCAGTGCGCCCGACCAGTCCCGCAACGCCGTGACCAACTCCTCGACGGTGTCGATGTCGAGGTTGTTGGTCGGCTCGTCCATGATGAGGAGCTTGGGATCCGGGTCGACGAGGAGCGCATCCGCCAGTGCGACGCGAAGTCGTTCGCCGCCGGAAAGCTCGCCGAGGCGTCGATCGGCTCGTGAGCCGCGGAACAGGAATCGTGCGAGATGCGCTCGCACATCCTGACCGTCGACCTCCGGGTGCCGCTTACCGACGAATTCGACGACGGTCTGCGACGGATCGTCGAACGTGATCTGTTGCGGCACATACGCATAAGGGACGACGATGCGATCCTCGTCGATGAGGTCGGCGATCAGGCTGGTCTTGCCGGAACCGTTGCGTCCGGTGAGTGCCACGCGTTCGGGGCCGTCCATCCGTAGCCGTTCGTCGACGATCACCTGAGCCGAACTGCCCAGTGCCACATACGGCATGGTGATCCGTGCGCCGCGGTCGGAGCGTACGTCGTCGCGGACAGACTCGAGCCGTCCGGCGGCGGCGGTCACGTCGTCGCGGTGCTCGTTGCGGAAGCGTCCGGCAGACTTCTCGGCGGCGTCGCGTCGGAGATGCGCGATGATCTTGGGGACACGCTTCTCCCGTTCGGCCTTGGCCGCGGTCCGCGCACGTCGGTCGAGGGTGATCTGCGCGTTCACCATCTCCCGACGCTGCTTGCGAAGATCGTTGGCGGCGTTGGCAACTGCGGCCTGCGCTGTGGTCTGTTCCGCATCGACCACCTCGCGATAGAACGAGTACGGGCCACCGAACACCCGCACGTCGCCGTGATACAGCTCGAGCGTGGTGTCGACGCGTTCGAGGAGCTCGAGATCGTGGGAGACGACGAGGACGGTGCCCGCGAATCTGTCGATCAGCTCGAAAACCCTGTCGCGAGAATCGGTGTCGAGATTGTTGGTGGGCTCGTCGAGCAGCAGTACCGCCGGTCGGTGCACGATCCGCGAGACGATCGCGAGCAGCGTCGCCTCGCCACCGGACAGTGTTCCGACCGATCTGTCGAGGTCGGTGGGCAGCCCCAGCGTCGCCAGCTCGGAGGTCGCACGCGCTTCGATATCCCAGTCGTCACCCACGACATCGAAGTGCGCTGCGTCGACCGAGCCGGCCTCGATGGCGCTGATCGCGGCCCTGATCGGCTCGATCCCCAACGCCGACGCGATGGTCAGCGACGTATCGGAGAAGGCGTGCTGGGGAACGAGCGCGACGTCGCCGGTGGTGGTGATGCTTCCCGATGCCGGTACGAGATGGCTCGCGATCAGGCGTAGCAGCGTCGTCTTGCCTGCGCCGTTGGCGCCGACCAGCGAATACACGGCGCGGGGAACGGAGAACGAGAGCTCGTCGAATACCGATGTCCCGTCAGGCCACCTGTACGAAACGTCAGACAGTGTGATGGACGGTGCGAGATCGACGGATGACGGTGGGGACATGAACAACTCCGAGAGATTGGTGGGTGCGTACTGCGTCGGATCGACGCGGTCGCGCTGAATGCCAATCTCAGATGTTCATGTCTGTCAGATCACCCCTGTGCTCCGGAGAATGGTGCCGCACGTCCGTGCGAACTCTATCCACTCTAACTCTGCCGACGGACCTCGTGTCAACCGTGTTTGTGGAGTCGGCACAAATGCGCTCGCACGCGGATGGAGTCCGTGTTCGACGACGCGCTACCGTGAAACCCATGTCCTTCATCCGAACTCAGGTCGCGGGCGGTGTCGGTGAGATCATTCTCGACCGCCCCGAGGCACTCAATGCGCTCGATCAGACGATGATCGACGACATGCACGATGTCCTCGGGCGTTGGGGTGACGACGATTCGATCGAGACGGTGCTGGTGACCTCCGCGAGCGATCGCGCCTTCTGCGCCGGCGGCGACATCCGGGCGATCCGCGAGCACGCCGTCGCGGGTGAGTACGACGAGATCCGAAACTACTTCGCCGCAGAGTATCGACTCGATCAGATGATCGCGCACTACCCCAAGGCGTATGTCGCGCTGATCGACGGAGTCGCGATGGGTGGCGGACTCGGAATCAGCGTGCACGGCGAGGTTCGCGTCGTCACCGAGAACTCGTTGATGGCCATGCCCGAGACCGCAATCGGATTCTTCCCCGACGTCGGCGCGACCTACTTTCTGCCACGCCTGCAGCGTGGTGTGGGAATGTGGTTGGGGCTCACCGGTTCACGCGTGCGCGGCGCCGACGCCGTCCACCTCGGGCTCGCCACGCACTTCGTGCCCGCGGCCGAGCTGGACTCCGTCGCCGACGCGCTGCGCGCCGGGGAGTCGCTCGTAGACACCCTCGGTGGCAGAAGCGAATTGCCCGCCTCCGACATCCCGGTCGCCACGATCGGCGAGTACTTCGGCGACGACAACGTCGCCGCGATCCTCGGTGGGTTACGTGGCGCGGCAGGCGATGACTGGGCCGCGGAGATGGTCGAACTCCTCGAAGGTGCGTCGCCGACGAGCCTGTGGGTGACCGCAGCGCTTCTCGACGCAGGGCGCGATTCGACGCTCGACGAGTGCTTCGACCGCGAATTGCATGCGGCGACAACGATCACGAAGACCAACGACTTCTCGGAAGGCGTGCGAGCAATGCTCGTCGACAAGGATCGCAGCCCGTCGTTCGAGCCGTCGACCATCGACGCTGTCGATCAGTCTGTGGTCGCCTCGATCGTCGAGGACTGAGCCGGTCACGGCTGCAGGTCGAACCATCCGGTGAGGCTTGTCGGGCGCTCGGGCCGCGCACCTGGCGTCGGTGCGGCCGCGGGCGCAGGTGTGGCGGCGGGCGCCGCATCGTCGTCGTCGACCGGCACGTCGTCATCCGGATCGAGCGGATTCTGTTCGGCGACAATCGTTTCAGGGCAGTCGAACGAGCCTGCCGCCCGTTTCGACGACATCGCGGTCAGTGTCAGTGTGCACGTCGTCGACGACCTGTACGTGCCCTTCTCCGACAGCCCGACGGTGGCGGTGATCGACGTGGTCAGCGGGCCAACGGGCGGGCGCGGACCATCGGTCGGCGGTAGGTGTTCGCCGGTCAGCGCGCCGACGGGAAATTCGATCTGCGCGCCGTCGGTGCCGTCGCCCTTGAACACGAACAGCAGGGATTCGGGTGGGACATCGGGTGTCGGTTCGCCCCAGCGGGCGAACTCGTAACATGCTGGGGCGGAAGACATTTGCTGCGCAGTCGGACTGGCCGACGCAGCTACCTGCCCGTCCGCCCCCACCTGTCCGGCCGCGCCTACCTGTCCTCCGACGCCGGCCTGGGCGGGCGATGCCGTCAACGGTCGCGGCGAGATCAGAATGTGTCCGCGGGTGAATCTCAGGTCATAACCCTGTCGGTCGATCGATCCCGACGGGGCCTTCTCCGCGCAGCGCGCCGGGTCTTGGAGAGCCGAAGTGGTCGGGGTTGCCGACGACGACTGCGCCGCGCGCGTCACCGACGTCGAGTCGGCGCACGCCGCCATGATCGATGTGCCTGCTGCCGCAATCGCCAACGGTGCTGTGAGGCGCACCGTTCGGCCGGACAGCCCAGCGGTCGTTCGTCCGATCACGTCGTGTCAGCCCGCCCTGGTCAATCAGCCGTTGCGACAAGCGGTTCGAGCGTCAGGTCGCCGTGTTCTTTCTCGATGTACTGCAGTCGCCATTTGTCGCTGAAGAGTGCGAGTATCGCGCCGTCGGTCCGCGTGAACACCTCGACGCCCCGCTGACGGTTGAGTTCCGACGCACTGTCGGCGTCGGTCCGTCGGGCGAGGCTGTACCCGAGTGGCTCGATCACGGTGTCGACGTTGAACTCAGTCTTCATCCGTGCGGTGACCACCTCGAACTGCATCGGTCCGACGGCGGCCAGTACGGGCGACGCGTCGCCACGAGTGTCGTTGCGCAACACCTGTACAACGCCTTCGCTGTCGAGCTGATCCATGGCCTTGCGGAACTGCTTGTACTTGTCTGCGGTGGTGACGCGTAGCGTCGAAAAGTGTTCTGGCGCAAAGGAAGGGATGGGCGGGTACTGGATGCGCGGGCCGTCGTAGAGTGTGTCGCCCGGCGCGAGCGCCGTCGCGTTGACGAGGCCGACGACGTCGCCGGGGTAGGCGGTGTCGACCGTCGACCGGTCGCGGCCGACAACGGTGTGGGCGTACTTGGTGGCGAACGGTTTTCCGGTCTGCGCGTGGGTGACGACCATGCCGCGTTCGAACTCGCCGCTCACGATGCGCATGAAGGCCAACCGGTCTCGGTGGCTGGAGTCCATGCCTGCCTGGACCTTGAACACGACGGCGCTGAACGGGTCGGTGACCTCGCGTTCGGTGCCGTCGATCCCGGTGCGACCCGACGGCGCCGGCGCGAGTTCGACAAGCGCGTCGAGCAGTTGGCGGACACCGAAGTTCAGCATCGCGGAGGCGAAGATCATCGGCGACGTCTGGCCTGCGAGGAAGAGTTCCTCGTCGTGATCCTGGCCCATCTCGGAAAGCAGTTCACTCTCTTCGACGGCCGCGATCCAGGCGTCGCCCTCGCGCTCGAGGGCGGCGTCGGGGTCGAGCAGTTCCTCCGGCGCGATCTTGGCTCCACCGGCGGTGCGGGTGAAGTGGATGTACTCGCCGGTGCGGCGGTCGAGGAGTCCGCGGAAATCGCCTGCGATGCCGACGGGCAGGAACAGCGGAGTGGGGATCAAACCGATACGTTCGCTGATCTCGTCGATGAGCTCCAACGGGGTGCGACCGGGGCGGTCCCATTTGTTGATGACGGTGATGACCGGGATGCCGCGGTGGCGACACACCTGGAACAGTTTGAGCGTCTGCGGCTCGAGGCCCTTGGCGGCGTCGATGAGCATGACCGCGGCGTCGACCGCGGTGAGCACTCGGTAGGTGTCCTCGGAGAAGTCGGCGTGGCCCGGAGTGTCGACGAGGTTGATGACCGCGCCGGGGCCGTCGATGCCTTCGAGTGCGTAGTTGAACTGCAGGGCGGTGGAGCTGACGGAGATTCCGCGAGCCTTCTCCATCTCCATCCAGTCCGACACCGTCGACTTACGGCCGGCCTTGCCGTGGATGGCGCCCGCCTCGCTGATCACGTGCGCGTGCAACGCCAGGGCCTCGGTCATCGTCGACTTACCCGCGTCGGGGTGGGAGATGATGGCGAAGGTACGTCGACGCTGGGCTTCGAGCCGCAGCTCACGCGCGTCAGAACTCACCAGACGAGGCTACTAGCCGGGCGAGCGTCGGAGCAAAACGCTCGACGCTGCCCGACGGTCGGTCCAGACGCTACTCGAACGGCACCGGCGGCATCTTGACCACCTGCGCGGCGTAGCTGAGTCCCGCGCCGTAGCCGAGCAGCAGTGCTGTGTCGCCCGGCTTGGCCTTGCCGGTCGAGAGGAGATCCTCCATGGCCAGCGGGATCGATGCCGCCGACGTGTTGCCGGTGTATTCGATGTCGTTGGCCACCGGGGTGCCCTCGGGCAGATGCAGCGTCTTCGCAAGCAGATCGTTGATGCGGGTGTTGGCCTGATGGGGGACGAAGACGTCGAGGTCCTCGGCGCCGATCTTGGCGGCGTCGAGCGCGCGCTGTGCCACCTTGCCCATTTCGAAAGCGGCCCAACGGAATACCGCAGTGCCCTGCAGACGCACGTAGGGCCGCTGCACCCGGTCGCCGTCGAGGAAGGTCACCCAGTCGATGTCCTGGCGGATCGCGTCGTATTGACTGCCGTCGCTACCCCAGATGACTGGTCCGAGCTGCTGGTCCTCGGTGGGTCCGACGACGACGGCTCCGGCGCCGTCGCCGAAGATGAAGCAGTTGGTGCGGTCGGTCATGTCGAGGGTCACCGACAACTGCTCGGCGCCGATGACGAGGACATGCGTTGCGCTTCCGCCGCGCACCATGTCGGCGGCGAGCGCCATGCCGTAACCGAATCCGGCGCAGCCGACGGTGACGTCGAACGCGGGAACACCGTTCGCGCCGAGTTCGGTGGCGACCTTCGTCGCGCCCGCCGGGGTCATGAGCAGATGGGTGTTGGTCGCGAGGATGACGGCGTCGATGTCGGAGCCGGAGAGCAGGGCATTGGCGATCGCCGTGCGCCCGGCCTTCACGCCCATCTCCACGACGTCCTCGTCGCGACGCGCGAAGCGTCGGGTCTTGATGCCGGTCCGCGTGTAGATCCACTCGTCGGAGGAATCGATGTGCTCGCAGATCTCGTCGTTGGTGACGACGCGCTCGGGACGGTACGCACCGATGCCGAGCATGCCGATGTTGTTGACGCCCGCTGTATCCGCGATCTCTGCCATGAGGTTCCTTCCGTTATGCGACCCGACATAGACCGTCTCACATCGCGGCGCTACTCGGAAGTACTGATGCGCGGCGACGAGGCATCTTGGCCGGGCTCACCCTGCAGAATGCGCCTGTAATCGGTGCGGTCGACGGTCATCTGGTGGCCCGGGTCGTCGGGTGGTGGCGTCCAGTCGGCGTTCTCCAGAAACGACAGCGTCCCGTTCTGGACGTCGGCGATGACGTCGGTGAGCCAATCCGCCTCGGCCTGCGCGAGGCGCAACCACAGGCGAGCACCTTCCATGGCATGCGGTGGAGCGTAGGGGTTGGCATCGGGTTCGGTGGCTGCGGTGTATTCGCGCATCACCTCCTGCAGCGTCACCAAACGCTGTTTGAGCAGCGTCGTCGCGTGGTCGTCGCCCAGGAGTGGCAGGAGATTGAACGCCGCCTGGAACGCGCTGCGGTCGAAGACGTCGACGCCGATCATCGCGTGCTCGAGCATGCTGTGCAGCCTGACCCGACCCGACTCGGTGATCTCGTAGACGCTGACCTCGCGTGAGCCGTCGGAGACTTCGCGTCGCGTGAGATCGCCTGAGTCGCTGAGCTTTCCGAGGGCGTGGTAGATCGAGCCCGGATTGACGTTGGCCCATTTGTCGACCTGCCACGACAACAGTTCGCGTCGGATCTGATAGCCGTTGACCGGCCCGAAGATCCCGACGACGCCGAGCAGGAGTAGCGGCGTCGTCGGTGGGATCGGTGGCGTGGAAGCCATGACCTGACAGTAATGCGTCGACGCGGATTCCGAATCGAGGGCAGGGGTTGTCCGCATTTCGATGAATCATCGACGAGCAGGTGGTCAGTACAAGCAGAGAGAGCCACGAGGTGGGCGCCGTCGGGTTTCCGACGCCGCCGACGACTACCTCTGCGACGAAGCCGGCATCTAGTCAACTTTGACTAAATGGCCTATATTCAAGTTTGAACACTATGCGTGAGCGGCTCATTCGACGTTCACACGCAGAGAGGGGACGAGCTGTGACACCGACGATGATCCAAGCGCGAGGTCTGGTGCAGACATTCACGACGGGGCGAGGCAAGAACAAACGCGAGGTGCGAGCCGTCGACGGCGTCGACCTCGATATTCACGAGGGCGAGGTGGTCGGATTTCTCGGCCCCAACGGCGCGGGGAAGACGACCACGCTGCGCATGTTGACGACGTTGCTGCGGCCAACCGCCGGAACCGCGACCGTCAACGGATACGACGTCGTGCGCGAGTCGGTGATGGTCCGTCGCAGTATCGGATACGTGTCGCAGGCGGGTGGAACGTTCAGCCAGGCCAGGGCGGGCGACGAGGTGGTCGACCACGGGATGCTCTACGGACTCTCACACGCCGACGCCACTCGACGCGGGCACGAACTGTTCTCCCGACTCCAACTCGACGGACTGTGGGAACGGCAGCCCAAGAACATGTCGGGTGGTCAGAAGCGTCGCCTCGACATCGCAATGGGATTGATCCACGATCCCTCGCTGGTCTTCCTCGACGAACCGACCACCGGCCTCGACCCGCAGGCGAGAGCGAACCTCTGGGACCACATCAGCAGGCTGCGCACCGAGCGTGACGCCACGGTCTTCCTCACCACGCACTACCTCGACGAGGCCGACGAACTGTCGGACCGCATCCTCATCATCGACAACGGCAAGATCGTCGCGGCCGACACCGCTCAGAACCTCAAAGACCAGGTGTCGGGCGACCTCGTCGACCTCGAGATCCAGCTGGCAGCCGAGGTCGACATAGCCGCGGATCGTCTACGACGCATCGCCAACTCCGTCGAGACCGACGGCCGCCACGTGCGCGGCCGTGTGCGGCACGCGGGACGCGAGATACCGGGACTGCTCCGCGAACTCGACGCCTCGGGCATCGCGCTCGACAGCATCGAGGTGCTGCGACCGACCCTCGACGACGTCTTCCTCACGATGACCGGGCGTTCACTGCGCGACGCTCAAGCCACGAGCGAAGACGCCGCACTCGAAGAACTCGACAACGAAGGAGCCATCCGATGAACTTCCTCCGCGATTCCACCATCGTGTTCCGTAGACAGATCCGGATGAATCTGCGTAACCCGGCATGGGTACTGATCGGGGTGCTGCAACCCGTGCTCTACCTGCTGCTGTTCGGCCCGCTGCTCAAACCCATCGTCGACCAGTTCCCCGGCGGCGCCGACAATGCCTACACGTTCCTGGTGCCAGGACTCCTCGTGCAGCTCGGATTCTTCGGCGCGATGTTTGCCGGGTTCAGTCTGATCGGGGAGTGGCGCGAAGGCGTCGTCGAAGCCGAACGCGTGACGCCCGCGAGCCGCACCGCACTGCTGGCCGGTCGGCTGATGCGCGACGTGCTGCAGTTGTTCGTCCAGGCGCTGATCCTGGTGTTCCTCGGCTACGCCATGGGTATGCGCGGATCCGTCAGCGGCGCGATCGTCGGCATCGCAATCACGCTGCTGATCGGCGCAGCGTGCGCCGCGGCGTCGAACGCGCTTGCCCTGACCGCCAAGAGCGAAGACGTCATGGCGCCGGTCATCAACATGGTGATGATGCCGGTGCTGTTGCTGTCGGGAATCCTGCTGCCGATGACGCTCGGACCGATGTGGCTGCAACGGGCCAGCGATTTCATGCCGTTCCGCTGGATCGTCGACGCCGTCCGCAGCAGCTTCGTCGGAGGCGTCGCGACGTCGACGGTCGCGTGGGGTCTGCTCACCGCCATCGCGCTGGCGATTCTCGGAACATGGTGGGGCACAGCGGTATTCCGCAAGGAGAACGCGTAGCGGGTGCTACCCCAGGTCGTCGAAGCTGCTCACCTTCGGCGCCGGGGGCAGAGTTACGGTGTCACCCGAGGTCGTCGAAGCTGCTCACCTTCGGCGCCGGGGGCAGAGTCACGGTGTCACCCGAGGTCGTCGAAGCTGCTTACCTTCGGCGCCGGGGGCAGAGTTACGACGGCCCCGGCGTAGGAGAGGCCCGCGCCGAACCCGAGCAGCAGCGCGGTCTGGCCGCCCTTGGCCTTGCCGGTGGCCAGCATCTCTTCCATCGCGAGCGGGATCGACGCCGCCGACGTGTTGCCGGTGTTCTCGATGTCGTTGGCCATCGGCAGGTCGTCGGGGAAGCCCAGGTTCTTCTTCATCAAGTCGTTGATCCGAGCGTTCGCCTGGTGGGGTACGAACACCTCGATGTCGTCGATACCGATGCCGGACTGCTCGATGACCGACGACAGCGCCTTGGGCAGTGTGATTGCCGCCCAGCGGAAGACGCGTGAACCCTCCATCGTGACCACCATGCGGCCGACGGGCTCGGTCTCCGGATCCTTGTGCTGGTACTCCTGAGCGCGATCCATGTACTCGGGAATGTCGTAGTTCTGGCCGATCGCCTCGGCGTTCTCGCCGTCGGAACCCCAGACGGTAGGGGAGATCCCGTTGTCGTCACTCGGTCCGACGACGACCGCGCCGGCGCCGTCGCCGAAGATGAATGCGGTGTTGCGGTCGGTGGGCTCCATGACGACCGACATCGTCTCGACGCCGACGACAAGCACGTACTCGGCTGAGCCCGCGCGCACGGTGTCGGCCGCGACGCCCAGGGCGTAGCCGAAGCCGCCGCATCCCGCGGCGATGTCGTAGGCGGGAATTCCGTTGAGGCCGATGTCGTAGGCCACGATCGGGCCGCCGTGCGGGATCTTGGTCTTCCAGCTGTTGGTGGCCAGAATCAGCGCACCGATCTTGTCCTTGTCGATCCCGGAGTTCTCGATGGCCCGCTCGGCTGCGGCTGCGGCCATCGACCGCGCGGTCTCGTCGCCGCTGATCCACCGGCGATTCCGGATGCCGCTGCGCTCGAAGATCCACTGATCCGAACTGTCGAGAACCTCGCACACCTCATCGTTGCTGACCAGGCGCTTCGGTCGGTACGCGCCGATGCCCAACATCGCTACGTTCTGATGGCCTGTGTTGGCGGCGATGACGGTCACGCGTACTTCCCTTCGACAAACGGATCACGCAGCGGATAGCCCTGCGTCCGAAAAGAGTGTAGGCCCCGCCACATCCGGTGACGAACAAGGCCGCTTCTCACGGCTCCTGCTCGCCCCGGCCGTCGAGTGCGTCTCAGCGGTTGAGGGGGTATCAGCCGTTGATCGGCCAGAACACCGGGACCAGGGTCACGGTGACGATCAGCCAGCAGACCATCAGCACGATCCCCAGTCGCCAATAGTCGCCGAAGCGGTATCCGCCCGGATTCATCACGATCATGTTGGCGGGAGTGGCGATCGGCGTCAGCAGGGAAGCGGCGGCAGCGACGCAGACCACCATGAGCACAGTTCGAGCGTCGACACCGACGTCGGCCGCGGCGACGAGCGCGATCGGAATGACGATCAGCGCGGTGGCGACGTTGGAGATGAACTGTCCGAGTAAGGCCGTCAGCACGAACAGCATCGCGAGCAGAAGATACGCACTGTGCCCGGACACGAGGTCGACGATGGGTCGTGCGATCAACTCGGCACCGCCACTGCTCGTGATCGCCGCCGACATCGGGATCAGCGCGGCGATCAGAACCAGCGTCGCCCAGGGAACGGCACGATATGCCTGCTCGCTCGACAGCACGCGGAACAGCACCATCGCACCCGCGCCGAGCAGGCCGGCGACCACCGGGGGCACGACCCCGCTCGCCAGCAGCGCGATCGTGGCCACCAGGATGACGGCCGCGCGCGGAGCACTCCGTCCGAGTGGAACCGTCTGCCGCCGAACGGTTTCCGACGACGCGACCACCAGAACGTCCTTGTCGTCAGCCAGTGCGTCGAGCGCGCCCCACGGTCCGTACACCAGTAGGGCGTCGCCTTCCTGCAGCGTCGACGCGCGGGAGGAGACGTCGTCGTTCTGCCTGCGCACCGACAACACGAGCAGTCCGTCTTCTGCGCGCACCATCCCGCCGAACGCCGGTCGTCCGATCCACGACGAGCGCGGCGGGATCACCAACTCACAGACTCCGTTGTCGCGGTTGATGAGACTGTCGTGGCGTCCGCTCATGCGCCTGCCGATGGTGTCCTCGACGGTGAGGTCGGTGTCCCGTGCGAGCGTCTCGACGGCGGTGCCCACGCCGGAGACAACGAGTACGTCCGACGGTTCGAGCTTATGCGTCGAACTCAGTACGCGGCCACGTTCGGACTGTGCGGCGACCGTGTCGATCGCGTCGTCGGTGATGGCGGCGCGGACAGTCTTCCCGACAAGCGTCGACGCCGCTTCGACGTGCAGGCGAAAGGTACGCACGCCGGTCGTCGCCAATCCCGACAATTCATAATGCTCAACGACGTCGCGCTGGTATCTGCTGAAATCCTCTGGCAGTGACTGTGATTCGCGACGCGGGATCAGCCGGTCGCCGACAAGCGCGATGACAACCAGCGTCACCACGACCAGGGGGACGCCGATGAGGGAGAAGCCGAAGTAGCCGATCGAGGAACCGGTTTGTTCGGTGGCGGCTTCATCGATGATGACGTTGACCGGGCTGCCGCTCAGCGTGAGCAGTGAACCGGCGCTCGCGGCGAACGCGAGAGGGAGCAGTACGCGCGACGGTGACAGATGCGCCCGCCGCGCGACGGCGACGCTGACCGGGACCAACGCTGCCGCTGCGCCGTTGATCGTGATGAGTGGACTCAATGCCGCGGCGAGAACCATGATGGCGGCAACCACCCTGGTGCGTGTGCGACCTGCGACGCGCGCCAGCACGCTGCCCAGCCATGCGGTGATTCCCGACGCCTCGAGTCCCTCGCTGATCACGAACAGGGCCGCGATGAAGGCGATGACGCTCTGACCGAGACCCGAGGTCAGTTCATCGAACTGCACGAGTCCGAGGAAGTAGAGCGCCAGCGCCGACCCGATGGCGACGAGGCCGACCGGAAGCTTGTTGATGATGAACAACACGACCGTGACGCCGAGGACGATGAGGCTCAGGGTGGCGTCCGACATTGGACCATCGTTGCACCGAGAGTGCACTCATGCTGCGGTGTCGGGCAGTGCGTGCCGCTTTTCAGTCAGTCGCGGCGTCGCCGAATCGCGGTATCACCAGGTGTGGACGACGTTCTGCGCTGCCTCGAGACCCGAGGCGATCAGCGCCTCGGTGGCGTCGGCGCCGTGCTGGATGAGTAGTTCGACGTCGGCGCGTGCCGACGACGGAAAGGGTTTGAGCACGAAGTCGGCGGGATCCTGGCGGCCGGGCGGGCGACCGATGCCCAAGCGGACGCGGTAGTAGTCACGCGATCCGAGTGCCTGGCTGATCGAGCGCAGGCCGTTGTGGCCGCCTTCGCCGCCACCGAGTTTGAGGCGGACGGCACCGAAGTCGATGTCGAGTTCGTCGTGCAGCGCGATCAGATCCGACGGGCCGATCGAGTAGAACTTCGCGAGTGGGCCGATCTCGCGGCCGGTGGTGTTCATGTACGTGCGTGCACGTGCCACCAACACCGACTGGCCGGCGAGCGTGATGGGTGCCACCATCGCGCCGGAGCGCTTGTGCACCTTCCATCGCTCGCCGGCCGTCGTGACGAGATGGTCTGCGACCATCGCGCCGATGTTGTGACGCGTCCGCTCATACTTGGAACCGGGATTACCGAGTCCGACAACAAGTTTCATGATTCCTGTGTCATCAGTAGTGGCGGAGCGTCGGAAGAGGTGACGCCGAATTACTCGGCCTCGGCCTCAGCGGCGGCGGCGTCGGCGTCAGCCTGCTCCGCGTCGGTCTCTTCCTCGAGCTCTGCGGCGGTGGTCGCCTCGTTGACTGCGACGATGAGGGTCTCCGGGTCGGTGATGAGCTCGACACCCTCGGGGAGGACCAGGTCCGACGCGTAGACCGACGTGCCGACTTCCTTGCCCTCGACGTCGACGACGATCTGCTCGGGAATCGACAGTGCGTCGGCCTCGATCTCGACGGTGTTGGCGTCCTGGGTGACCAGGGTGCCGGGAGCGGCGTCGCCCTCGACGACGATGGTGACCTCGACGGTGACCTTCTCGCCGCGCTTGATGACGAGCAGGTCGACGTGCTCGATGTAGTTGCGGATCGGGTGGATGTCGATCTGCTTGGTCAGCGCGAGCTGGCTGGTGCCCTCGATGTCGAGGTCGAGGACCGCGTTGGTGCCGTTGTTACGCAGGATGGCGGCGAAATCGCGAGCCGGGAGGTTGAGGTGCTGCGGGTCGGTGCCGTGGCCGTACAGCACGGCGGGCACGTTGCCTGCGCGACGAGCGCGTCGAGCGGCGCCCTTGCCCTTTTCGGTGCGGGTGGTGACTGCCAGTGCGTTTGCCTGGGTTGCCATGTGACTCTCCTTGGTGGTTCGGCCGCGTCTGTGCGTGCAGCCGGGTGGTCGGTGCTCGGCGTTCTGTGGCAGTTCCGCAGGCCGACAATCCACGACCACCTGCGGAAACTCGAGTCCGCAAGGAGATGTGCGATGGTCGCGCCGATTACGGTGACTGCTCACCCTCGCCGAGACAACCCGTCAAGAATAGACGACGACCTGCGGTGAAGTCACATCGCGCACCGTACGGTGACACCATGACCTCTCGTACCCCTGATCGCGTCGTCACCGACTTCCTCGACGCGCTCGCCCGCGACGACAGTTCCGCAGCCATGGCCGACCTCGACGAGAACATCGTCTACACCAATGTCGGCCTGCCGACGATCCGTGGCAAACGCAACGTCGCCAAGGTCTTCGGTGCCATGGACGCGTCGTCGTTCGCCGGATTCGACTACGGGATCATCAACATCGCCACCGACGACACGGTGGTGCTCACCGAGCGGATCGACGAGATCCGGCTCGGTCCCGTGCGAATCCGGTTCTGGGTGTGCGGGCGCTTCGAGGTTCTCGACGGTGCGATCGCCGTGTGGCGCGACTACTTCGACTTCTGGGACATCACCAAGGGCTTCGTGCGTGGACTGGTGGGTGTCGTCGTTCCGTCGGCGGTGCAGTCGCTACCCGCGCGCACGGTCGACGCCCCCGGGATCATCTAAGCCTCGCGACCTAGCCGAGTTCACCCTGCGCAGCGGCAGCGGCGACGGCGGGGTCGGCAGACGAGGTGTCTTTGAGTGCGACGCCCGACGCGCCGAGTTGCCGTGCCCCGGACACCAGTGCTCCGACGATCCGGGCGGCGTCGCGGTATCCGAGCCCGTCCGGCGGATGGATGTTGGAGATGCAATTGCGTTCGGAGTCACGACGTCCCGGCTCCGGACGATAGGTCAGGTAGATGCCGAGGCTGTCGGCGACGGACAGTCCCGGGCGTTCCCCGATGATCACGAGAAGGATCTCGACGCCGAGCGCCTCCCCGATGTGATCGCCGAGCGCGACGCGTGCCTGGGTGGCAACGACCGGCGGAGCGATCGAGAATTGCGGCGAGAGTCTGGCAGCGATCGTATCGACGAGCGTGACCGCGTGCGTGTCCACCGCCGTCGCCGACAAGCCGTCGGCGATCACGAAACCGATGTCGGCACCCGAATGTTGCACTGCGGAAAGGTCATTCGGGATTCGGCCGAGGTCGGGTCGGCGCAGATACTCCGCCCGCGACGACGCCTGACTCGTGACGACCGCCGGCTCGCCCAACCCCAGCCCCTTCAGACCGTCGACGACGCCGTCGGAGTCCATGGGGGTGTGCACGGCGTCGCGTGCTGCCGCGTGATCGGCCTGGAACTGCAGCACATCAGCACTCGACAGCGCATTTCCGCTGCGCTGCAAGCCGATTCGGGCCTGGGTGAGTCCGCGCATCGATTTCCACGGATCGACCGACGGGATTGATTGCGTCTCGGGCGTGTTCACGACGCCGCCAGTCCGCGCAGCGCCGACGTCTGCGGGTCGAGTGGCACGACGTGGCCGCCGTCGTCGGCCATGCCGATCGTCTGCATCCACGCCTCGAATTCCGGTGCGGCGCGCAGGCCCAGGACGTCGCGCAGGTAGAGCACGTCGTGAAAAGACAGGCTCTGGTAGCCGAGCATGATGTCGTCGGCGCCTGGCACGGTGATGACGAATCCGACTCCGGCCATCCCGAGCAGGCTCAGCAGCGTGTCCATGTCGTTCTGGTCGGCCTCGGCGTGGTTGGTGTAGCAGACGTCGACGCCCATCGGCAGCCCGAGAAGCTTGCCGCAGAAGTGATCTTCAAGTCCCGCACGGATGATCTGCTTGCCGTCGAACAGGTACTCGGGGCCGATGAACCCGACAACGGTGTTGACCAGGAGCGGTTCCAACGACCGTGCCACCGCGTAGGCGCGCGCCTCGAGCGTCTGCTGGTCGACGGGCCGTCCGCCCGTTCCCAGATGAGCGCCGGCCGACAGCGCCGACCCCTGACCGGTTTCCAGATACATCACGTTGTCGCCGACGGTCCCGCGGTGCAGTGACCGACCCGCCTCATTGCCCTCGTTGAGTACCGCGAGGTCGACGCCGAATCCCCGGTTGGCGCCCTCGGTGCCCGCGATGGACTGGAAAACCAGGTCGACCGGCGCGCCTGCCTCTACGAGGCCGATGGTCGTGGTCACGTGGGAGAGCACGCACGACTGCATCGGGATCTCGAAACGCTGGCGCACATCGTCGAGCAGTTCCAGCAATGTCGACGTCGCCTGCGGCGAGTCGGTGGCCGGATTGATCCCGACGACCGCGTCGCCGCATCCGAGTAGGAGCCCATCGAGCAGACCGGCGGCGATACCCCTCGGATCGTCGGTCGGGTGGTTGGGCTGCAGTCGGGTGGCCAGCCGTCCCGGCAGCCCGATGGTGGTGCGGAATCCGGCGGTGACCTCCATCCGCCGCGCGACCGCGATCAGATCCTGATTGCGCATCAGCTTGCTGACAGCGGCAACCATCTCCGGGGTCAATCCCGGCGACACCGACTGCAGCCGTTGCGTCCCCCCGGGCGCAACGACCTGTTCGAGCAGCCAGTCACGCAGGCCGCCGACCGTCAGGTGCGAGATGGGTGCGAATGCCTCGCGGTCGTGGGTGTCGATGATCAGGCGCGTCACCTCGTCGGACTCGTACGGGACGAGCATCTCCTCGAGAAACACGGTGAGCGGGAGGTCGGCCAGCACCCATGCCGCTGCCGCGCGCTCGGCGTCGGATTGTGCTGCGCACCCGGCCAATTCGTCGCCCGAACGAGCCGGTGTGGCTTTGGCCATCACGTCGATGAGGTCGGCGAACTGATAGGTGTGTCCGCGAAGTGAATGGCTGTAGGTCACGAGAGTCCCTCTTCGGCATCGGCAATGGCCTCGAACTCTTCGTCGGCACTGGCGAAGACCAGCCGCTTGCGGCTGTAGAGGCCAAAATACGCCATGAAGAGGGCGAACACGATGAGACAGCCGGTTGCCGCCTTGATGTCGACGAGGAAGGTGGCCACGAGCGCGAGAACTGCGATGACGAGCGCGAACGCCGTCGTCACGATGCCGCCCGGCGTCCGGTACGGGCGTGCGAGTTCGGGCTCCCGGATGCGCAGCACGATGTGGCTGATCATCATCAGTACGTAGCTCAGCGCCGCACCGAAGACGGCCATGTTCAGCAGCATGGCGCCCTGCCCGGTCAGCGACAGGAGGAAGCCGACGATGCCGGGCACGATGAGCGCCAACGTCGGGGACTTGCGGGAGTTGGTCACCGACAACGACTTCGGCAGGTAGCCCGCGCGCGAGAGTGCGAAGAGCTGGCGCGAGTAGGCGTAGATGATCGAGAAAAAGCTCGCCACCAGGCCTGCGAGACCGATGTAGTTGACGACGGTGTGCGCGGTGCCGCTGCCCAGTGCTTCGACCAACGGGTTGCCCGAACTCTGCATCGCCGACGCCCCGCCCGCACCGGGCACCAGGAAGAGCACCAGCGCGCACGTGCAGATCAGCGCACACATGGCAGCGATGATTCCGCGCGGCACGTTGCGGGCCGGGTTCTTGGCTTCCTCGGCGGCCAACGGCACACCCTCGACGGCGAGGAAGAACCAGATCGCGAACGGGATGGCGGCCCAGATGCCCAGGTAGCCGTGCGGCAGGAACAAACTCGCGCCTGCGGCGTCGGAGGGCGCGATGTCGGTGAGGTTCGACCACGAGAAGTCGCCGATCGCCGCGATCGCGAACACGATCAACCCGGCGAGTGCGATCGCGGTGATCACGAACATCACCTTCAGTGCTTCGCCGACACCTGCGAGGTGTACGCCGATGAAGATGGCGTAGACCGCGAGGTACACCCACCAGCCGTCGGTGATGCCGAACAGGTGCAGTGACTCGACGTAGGCGCCGATGAAGGTGGCGATGGCCGCCGGTGCGATCGCGTACTCGATCAGGACCGCGGTGCCCGTGGCCATGCCGCCCCACGTACCCAGCGCGCGACGGGCGAAGGTGTAGCCGCCACCGGCGGCGGGTAGCGCCGAACTCATCTCGGCCATGCCGAGCACCATGGCGAAGTACATCGCGGCGATGATGACCGCGGCGATCGCGAGACCGCCGAAGCCACCCTGCTCGAGGCCGAAGTTCCACCCCGAGTAGTCGCCGCTGATGACGTAACTGACACCGAGACCGGCGAGCAGTACCCATCCGGCCGTGCCGGTTTTGAGGCGGCGTTTGTCGAGGTAATCGGCGGAGCCGCCGGTCGACGACGTGGTCGTCGGGCTGCTGCTCCCGGAGTCGATTGTGCTCATGAACGGACCTTTCGTGCGGTGGCGAGATCACCGTCGGTCTCGCTGATTACTCGATTCCGGCATGACGGTACAGAGTGTGTGTCACCTCACAGTGGCGTCGGCGTAAGGGCGTGTGGGAAAGGCAGCGACGAGATTTCTCACGCGGGTTAACACATTGGAAACACGAAAACGATGCGTCGCAACGAGCGCTCCGTCACGGTAGAGAGCGCTATGCCGTCCACATCCTCAGCTGCCGTGTCGTCGGCGCCCGCTGCCGCGTCCCCACTGGTCGCCGACGAGTCGCCGGTGAGTGGGTTGACCCGGCGTCAGCTTCCCTTCATACCCGTGTTCGCGCAGTCGGTGGCGGCCATCGCCCCCGCGGGGACGTCGGCGGTCACTCCGCTGTTCGTGATCGCCGCGATGAGCGGCGCGGGCGGTGTCATCTCGTTCGCGGTGGCGATGGTCGTCGTCATGATGATCTCGGCGTGTATCCGGCCCATGGCACAACGCCTCGCGGTCGTCGGAGGTCTCTACTCGTACGTGGCGCAGGGGTTCGGGTCGCGGGTTGCGCTCCCGACCGCGTGGTCGGCCATTGTCGGATACGGCTCGGTGAGCATGGCGGGCCTGCTCGCAGTCGGCTTGTACCTCAACCACATTGCGGTCAGTGTCGGGGTCTCGACGTCGGTGTGGCTGCCTGTCGTCTGTGCGATCGTGGTGGTCGCCGCGGCGCTGATGACAGTCCTGATGGTGCGCGGGATCAAGGTCTCGGCCACGGCGACACTCGTCATCGAGGTGGTCGCGGTGGTGATCCTGGTCGGACTGATGGTGTGGCTCGGGATCACCCATCATTCGGCCGATTGGTTGCAGGTGTTCGCCCCGCAGGTCGACGTCGGCTCGATGGGTCTGATGATCGTGGTCGCCGTCAGTGCCTTCGTCGGATTCGAGAGTGCGACAACGCTCTCCGCCGAAGCGCACCGACCCTTCCGGAGCGTCCCGCGCACGCTGCGGTGGACGCCGATCGCCGCAGGCGTCATCTATCTGCTCGCTGTGACGACGCAGTCGCTCGCGATGTTCGACGCCCCGGCGGGCGTGCGCGAGAGCTCCACGCCGCTGGCCGCACTGTTCCTATCCGACGGAACACGCATCACGGCGGTGATCCTCGAC
>NZ_LZMO01000124.1:0-12851 GCF_001665715.1 Gordonia sp. 852002-10350_SCH5691597 | reverse complement strand
GAACACAGTCCTCCTGAAACGACATGATCGCCGCAACCTCTCACCTGAGAGTGTTGCGACGATCATGTGAACCCGCCGTAACTCTCGGGCCATTCTCTTGTGCTGTCGCTGCTGCGTCGGTACCTACTGTGCAACCAGGTCTCTGGTGACCGGTGGCTTCTCTGCGGACACCTTCTCAGCCGGCGCGACGGTGGTCGAGTCCTCATTCTTCGTACCGGGCCGCGCTGGAGAGCTTCCAAGATGGTCGTCGACCATGTCGTTCTCGTCGAACGGTGCGCGGCCGGAGAGGACGTCGTCGACCCGATTCTTGTCGATGGTCCCCGTCCACGATCCGACGAGGATCGTCGCGACGGCGTTGCCCGAGAAGTTGGTGACGGCGCGAGCCTCGGACATGAAGCGGTCGATGCCCACGATCAGTCCGACTCCGTTCAGCATGGCCGGCTGGTGGGCCTGCAGTCCGCCGGCCAGAGTTGCCAGCCCGGCGCCGCTGACGCCTGCGGCGCCCTTCGACGCGATGATCATGAAGACCAGCAGGCTGATCTGCGCTCCGATCGACAGCGGTGCACCCATCGCATCTGCGATGAAGATCGACGCCATCGTCAGGTAGATGGCTGTGCCGTCGAGGTTGAAGGAGTAGCCGGTCGGAACGACCACGCCGACCGTGGACTTCTCGACGCCGAGGTGTTCCATCTTGGCGATCAGGCGGGGTAGCGCCGACTCGGAGGACGAGGTGGCAAAGATCAGCAGGTACTCACGGGCAAGGTAGCGGACGAGTCGGAAGATGGACACGCCTGCGACCGACCGCAGGATCACGCCGAGGACGCCGAACACGAACACCAGGCACGTCAGGTAGAAGGCGATCATCAGGATCAACAGCTGCCCGACCGCGGCCCAGCCGGTCTGCCCGACGACGTTGGCGATCGCGCCGAACGCGCCGATCGGGGCGAGCCACAGAATCATGCTGAGGATCTTGAACACGAGCTTCTGGATGTAGGCGACAGCGGCGAGGATCGGCTCTCCGCTCGAACCCATGGCCTGCAGGGCGAAGCCGACGAGGAGCGCGACGAACAGTGCCTGCAAGACGTTGCCCGAGGTGAGCGCCGACAGGAGCGAATCGGGGATGATCCCCTCGACGAACGCCATCAGTCCGCCGGATTCGTGGGCCTTCTCGGCCAATGCCGAACCCTTGTCCGCGGTCGCCGTGATGTTGAGGCCGTCGCCGGGTTTGATCAGATTTCCGACGACGAGTCCGATCGCGAGTGCGATGGTCGACATCACCAGGAAGTAGACGAAGGCGAGTCCGCCGACCTTGCCGACGGTCGCGGCCTTTCTGACCGAACCGATGCCCAGCACGATGGTGCAGAAGATGACCGGCGCGATCATCATCTTGATGAGACTGACGAACATGGTGCCGAGTACCCCGAGGTCTTTGCCCACACCGGGAGCGATGAGGCCGACCGCCACACCTCCGACGACGGCAATGATGACCGCCACGTACAGCCAGTGCGTCTTGTCACGCTTCTTGGGCGGCGTTGTCGGGATCTCGTCGGTCGCCAACGCGCCGTCTGGGTGTCGTCGTCTCAGATTCATCGTGCTGTCCTTCCTGTGATGCAGGTCGACGTCTTCGAAGCGCACCCGCTGTGAAAGATTGTTGGTCAGCACCGTGATGTGGGTCACCATTGAGTTCATTTCGTTCAGGCGATCACCGTGGTGAACTCGATGGCGATTGCCGTAGGGGCGGTCGCGGAAGAAGGGACGGTGTGGGCATGCCGCGGTGGCGTCCCCGGACACTCGCCGGTCAGGCTGTGGCGTTGCAGCTGGCCGTCGTTGTGGTGATCGTGGTGGCTGCAGCGGCACTCGCCCTGCTCGATGCGCGGCTCGACGGAGTGCGGGCCGCGCGTGAGCAGGTCACCTCCGTAGCGGTGAGCATCGCTGATGCCCCTTCGACGGCCCGCGCGCTGGCCTCTCCCGACCCGACCGCGAGCCTGCAGCCGGTCACCGAGGAGATCCGTTCGGTCACCGGCCTCTCGTTCATCACCATCATGAACACCGACGGTGTGCGCTACACCCATACGAGGCCTGCGCTCATCGGGCAGCGCTATCTGGGATCGACCAGCCAGGCGCTTCGGGGCGAGGTCTACACCGAGACCTACACCGGGACGCTGGGGCCGTCGATTCGTTCGATCGCACCTGTGCGCAACGACCAGGGCGTGATCGTCGGGATGGTTGCCGTCGGGATCACGCAGTCCACGCTCACCGACGAGTGGCTCGATCAACTGCCGTTGATCGCGTCGATCGGGCTGGTGGCCATCGTCGCCGCTCTCGGCGGACTCTGGCTCATCCGACGACGGCTGTTGCGGCTCACCGGTGGTCTGGCCCCGGGAGAACTACGCGTCATGTACGACCATCACGACGCGGTGCTCCATTCCGTCAAGGAGGGACTCGTGGTGATCGACGATGGCGAGATCGCGTTGTGTAACGACGAGGCGCGTCGGTTGTTGGCCGGCGAGAGTGGCGGCGACGTCGGTGAACTCGACGAGATGCCCGAATTCCTGCTCGGCACAGAGCCTCTCACCGACGTGCTGTATGTCGATCAGGGCCGGGTGCTGGTGGTCAATCGAGCTCCGGTGTCGACGAGGCCCGGTTCGACCGTCGTCACGATCCGAGATCGAACCGAATTGTCGGCTGCCATAGGCGAATTGGATTCGCTCTCGCGTTTCGCCGAGGCTCTCCGGTCGCAGGCGCATGAGTCGGCCAATCGGCTGCACACCATGGTCGCGCTCATCGAAACCGGCCACGCGGAACGCGCCGCCGATCTCGCCACCGCCGATCTCGCCCTCTCGCAGCGACTGGTCGATCGCGTCTCGGAGACGATCAGTGACCCCACCCTCAGCGCGCTGCTGCTCGGGAAGTCGGCACAGGCAGCAGAACGAGGAATCTCCATGACGTTGACGGAAGAGTCGGCTCTCGACGCGGTCGATGCCTCCCCGCTGACCACCGACGAGATGATCACCATCGTCGGAAACCTGATCGACAATGCGTTGGACGCCTGCGATCCACATGACCCGTGGGTGGAGGTCACGGTGGCCTCGACCCACGGATCACTACAGATCGTCGTCGCCGACAGCGGTCCGGGGATGACCGACGACGAGTTCCAAAGGGCGTGCCGTAGAGGATATTCGACGAAGTCCGGCGGCGATGAGCAGGGCAGAGGTCTTGGCCTTGCCCTGGTGAGTCACGTCGTCAACCGACATGGCGGCACCGTGCGATCCGAGCACACGTACGGTTCGGTCGTCACTGTCGAGATACCGAGCGGAGAATGGTCGTGGTGATACGCGTGATGATCGTCGACGACGAGCCACTACTCGTGCAAGCGCATCGCGACTACCTCGCCCGGATCGGCGGATTCGAAGTGGTGGCGACGGCGGGCACCGCGCAGGACGCGCACCGTGCGGCTGCCGCGGCTGTGGCGGCAGGTGCGCCTGTCGAACTCGTGCTGCTCGATCTGGGACTGCCCGACGCGAGCGGAATCGACCTCGCGTCCGCTCTGTCCGGGCTGCGGCCCGATCCCGACATCATCGCCATCACGGCGGCGCGCGACCTGCCCACGGTCCGCCGGGCAGTGGCGCACGGCGCGCTGCTCTATCTGCTCAAACCGTTCTCGTACGCGGCTTTCGCCGAGAAGATCGAGCACTACCTGCGCTACCGCGACACCGTTGCGGGCGACGGCGACGCGGTCAGCCAGCGCGACGTCGACCGCGCGCTTGCCGCGTTGCGCACCGCCGACCCGCGTCGCAGCGCACCCAAGGGCATGGCACCGGACACCACCGACGCCGTCGGAAGGGCGGTTCGCGATGCACCCGACGGACTGACCGCATCGGAAGTCGCTGCGCGAGTGGGTAGTTCGCGAGTCACCGCGTGGCGGTATCTGGAGCGGCTCGCCGACGCCGGCACGGTGCGCAGGGTCACCGAGTACGGCGGTGCGGGCCGCCCCCAGATTCGCTACACGTGGACGAGGTGAACTCTCACTCGGCGTCGAAGCCTCGTGCGCGAAGCGAGCGCTCGACACCGGCGCGACCCTCGATGATCAACCGCTTGAGTGCTGCCGGGTGATCGTTGGAGAGGAACTCGTCGGCCTTCGCCAGCGCCTCGGGTGTGATCTCCCACGACGGATACAGGCCGTTGACGACGGTCTGCGCGACCTCGCTCGATCGACGGCTCCAGACCTCCGGAACCGCGGCGAAGTACTTGTCGACGTACTGCGACAACAACTCCGACTGGCCCGGACGGTCGAACCCGGCCACGACGGCTCGCGTGTAGATGTTCGAGAGCGTGTCGTCGTCGATCGCCTGCGACCACGCGTCGGCCTTCGCCTCGGCAAGCGGACGCGCGGCACGCGCGGTGGCGGCCTGCCGTGTACCCGCAGAGGTGTTGTCGCGCTTGGCCTCGGCGTCGATGACGGGTGTATTCGAGGGGTCACTGTCGATGGCTCCCGCAGTCGCCAGCGCGAGCACCAGCTTCCACCGCAGGTCGGTGTCGATGGTCAGACCTGCGAGACCGTGGTCGGCGGGGTCGTCGCCGTCGAGGAGCGCCCGCACCACGGCGATCTGTTGGTCGAACAGTCGTCCCGCGAGCAGGGTGTTGATGAACGCAAGCTGATGGTCGGAACCCGACTCTGCCGCGCGGGCGAGTTCGAGGAGTCGGGAGCTGAAACCCGGCCAGCCGACGGTCGCGGCCCACCCCGGGTCGGCGTACGACTCGATCGCGGTGGTCGCCTGCAGCAGAACACGCTGCACCACACCGATTTCGGTCTCCGCGGCGATGCCGTGCTCGACGAGCGCCACGAAGTCGCGCGCCTTCATCTCGGCCTGACGGGTCATCTCCCAGGCGGCCGACCACACGAGCGTGCGTGGCATCGAGTCGGTGATGTCGCCGATGCGTGCGGTGGCGGTCTCGAGCGATTCGGGGTCGAGGCGCACCGACGCGTACGTGAGGTCGTCGTCGTTGAGCAGAATCAGTTTTCCGCGCGGGACGCCGACGAGATCGGCGACCTCGGTGACCGAGCCCTCGACGTCGAGTTCGACGCTCTGGACGCGTTCGAGAGCGCCGGATGCGTTGTCGTCGTAGATGCCTACGCGCATGCGGTGCACGCGTGTCTCGCCTGCGCCGGGAGCTGCGCCGTCCTGAATGATGGCGAAGCGGGTGAACGCGCCCGAGTCGTCGACCTCGAAGTCGGGGCGGATGACGTTGATGCCGGTGGTCTTGAGCCACTGGCTGCCCCAGTCGGAGAGGTCGCGACCCGACGACTTCTCCAGCGCGGCAAGCAGATCCGAGAACGTCGCATTGCCGAACTTGTGCGCGGTGAAGTAGTCGCGCAGACCCGCGAGGAAGTCGTCGACTCCGACATAGGCGACGAGCTGCTTGAGCACGGATGCGCCCTTGGCATAGGTGATGCCGTCGAAGTTGACCTCGACGGCGGCGATGTCAGGGATGTCGGCGGCAACGGGATGCGTCGAGGGCAACTGATCCTGGCGATAGGCCCACGACTTCTCGACGTTGGCGAACGTCGTCCACGCGCTGGTGTACTCGGTTGCCTCCGACTGGCACAGCACCGATGCGAACGTGGCGAAGGATTCGTTGAGCCACAGGTCGTCCCACCACTTCATGGTGACCAGGTCGCCGAACCACATGTGCGCCATCTCGTGCAGGACGGTCTCGGCGCGTCGCTCGTAGTTGTAGTTGGTCACGCGCGACCGGAAGACGTAATCCTCGAGGAACGTGACGGCGCCCGCGTTCTCCATTGCGCCTGCGTTGAACTCAGGCACGAAGAGCTGGTCGTACTTGCCGAAGGCGTAGGGGATGCCGAAGTGCTTGTGGTAGAAGGAGAATCCCTGCTTGGTCTCGGTGAAGAGACGCTCGGAGTCCATGAACTCCGCGAGGGACGCCCTGCAGTAGATCCCCAGCGGGATCGAACCGTGGTCGTCGGTGTAGGTGTCTGTCCACTCCGCGTACGGCCCCGCGATCAACGCGACGAGGTACGTGCTCATGACCGGGGTTTCGGCGAAGCGGTGCACTCCGCCGTCGATCGACTCGGTCAGCGCGTTCGAGATGACCTTCCAGTCCTCGGGCGCGGTCACGGTGATCGTGTAGGTCGCCTTGAGATCGGGCTGGTCGAAGCAGGCGAACATCCGCTTGGCGTCGGCGGTCTCGAACTGCGAGTAGAGATAGACGGAATCGTCGGTGGGATCGACGAAACGGTGCAGCCCCTCACCGGTGTGTGAGTAGGCGCAGTCGGCGACGACGACGAGCTCGTTGTCCGCGGCGAGATCGGGGAGGGTGAGTCCCACCGATTCGTCGAAGCCGCTGACGTCGAGTTCTTTTCCGTTGAGCGTGGCCGAGATGAGCGTCGGCGCGACGAGGTCGATGAAGGTCTGCGAGCCGGGTGTCGCGGTGAAGGTGACGGTGCTCGTCGAGCGGAAAGTCTTCTCTCCGGGCTTGCCGCTGCCGTCGGTGAGGTCGAGTTCTACGTCGTAGTGGGATACGTCGATGGTGGTGGCACGTTCTCGCGCCTGGTCTCGGGTCAGATTCGGGGCAGTCACAATCGCCAGCTTAGCCGCGTAGCGTCGGCGTGGAATCGTTGCGGACGGTCGTTGGTTGAAAGTGCTGCTGGTGCAAAGACCTGATGGTTCTTCAACGACCTGTTGGGTGTGAACGACCGATACGCGTTGGCCATGTCGAAGGGAATGTGTGCAGATGTCGCAAAAGGATCGTATTGATTTCTGGTTCGACCCACTGTGCCCGTGGTGCTGGATCACCTCGCGGTGGATTCTCGAGGTGGAGAAGGTGCGCGACGTCGACGTGAACTTCCACCTGATGAGTCTCGCCGTCCTCAACGAGGGCCGCGACATCCCCGACGACTACCGCGAAGCGCTCAAGAACGCCTGGCGGCCGGTCCGCGTCATAGCCGCGGCCGTAGCGGTGAAGGGCGACGACATCCTCGCGCCGATCTACACGGCCATGGGCACCCGAATCCACAACCAGGGCAACAAGGATTTCGACGTCGTGATCGCCGAGACGCTCGATGAACTGGGCCTCGATCCCGAGCTCGCGAAGGCAGCGGATTCCACCGAGTACGACGACTGGATTCGCACCAGTCACCACGAGGGCATGGACAAGGTCGGCGACGACGTCGGGACGCCGACCATCCACGTGAACGGCGTCGCGTTCTTCGGCCCGGTCTTGTCCCGGATTCCGCGCGGTGAGACCGCGGGCACCGTCTGGGATGGCGCCGTCGCACTCGCGTCGTACCCGCACTTCTTCGAACTCAAGCGCAGCCGCGACGAGGATCCGCAGTTCGACTGAACCGGCTCTCGTCGCCCGATGCGAGAACCAACCCCGGTCTCAGAACTTGGGCGGAGCCTCGAGCCCGTTCGGCAGCGACCCTGCGGCCACGGCGGCAGGGTGCGGCGGTGGCGTGACGGGGACCGCGTTGCCGCTGCCGACGCCTCGCACGATGGTCTTCGGGCGGAACAGGATCGCGCCGGCGCGCGTGCGATCACGCAGTGCTGCCGCGCGCCACGTGAGAACCGGGTGTGACGCAAGCAGATTCACGAGGAAGATGAAGAAACCCTTCTCGTGTGTTGCCCTGTCGGCCAGTTGGTCGAAGTCGACGGCGCGCAGCATGTACTTGCCCGCCGAGAGCACGCCCATTGCCCGCGGCGCACCGTCGGGCTGCGTGTAGTAGCCGAAGTTGTCGGCCGAGTACTCCTGGGCCCTCGACAGCAGCGAGCCGAGTATGGGGATCTGCATGCCGATGCTCGTCGCGAGTTGTCGCCAGTACGACGTGTGCCCCGCGGCGATATGACCGACCTCGTGGCCGATGATGAATCGCAGCGCCTCGGGATCTCGTGCCCTACCGCCGATCTCGAAGAGGTCGGAGTAGACGACGACGTAGCGTCGGAAACCGTGGCCTGACGCGAACGCGTTGATCTGCCCGTTGCCGAGCACGACGTAGGCGTCGGGCACGTACTCGAGTCCGTAGCGGGCCGCCGCTTCGACGACCATCCGGTATCCCTCGACGAACTGCGTCGGCGTCATCTGAACGCCGTTGGCGCGGGGAGTGGCATAGGTGATGCCTCGGATGAGGAACAGCAGCAATGGCAGCGCGAGTGCCAGCAGCGCGAACTGATTGAACACACCGAACATCACCAGCACCAAGATGGTCACGTAGCCGATCAGCGACAGCAGGATCAGCACGACGAGCGTCGGGATCTCCCACGGATGTAGTCGCGGCTTTGCCGCGTACTTGGCCGGCGTCAGCCACCGTCGGTTGGGGTCGTAGTGGGATGTCGTCGGCGCCGGATCAGCAAGTCCTGGCACATTCGGAATAGGCGATGAGTCGTCCACGGCCTTCAATCTATAGTGGTCGCTATGCGCGTATACGTCGGTGGCGACCATGCCGGATTCGAACTCAAGGCCAAGATCTCTGAACACCTCAAGGCAAACGGGCACGAAGTGATCGATTCCGGCGCTCATGTGTACGACGCACAGGACGACTACCCCGCATTCTGCATCGCCACCGCCCAGAAGACCGTCGACGATCCGGGCAGCCTCGGCATCGTGCTCGGAGGTAGCGGCAATGGCGAGCAGATCGCCGCGAACAAGGTCAAGGGTGCACGGTGTGCGCTCGCCTGGAACGTCGAGATCGCCCAACTCGCCCGCCAGCACAACAACGCCCAGCTCATCGGTATCGGTGGCCGCATGCACACCACCGAGGAGGCGTTGGCGATCGTCGACGCCTTCGTCGACACGCCGTTCTCCGAGGAACCGCGTCATCAGCGTCGAATCGACATCCTCAGCGAATACGAGGAGACCGGCGTCGCGCCGGCGCTGCCCGAGTCCTGATCGTCGAGAACCCTCGCTGACACCGATGACCGGCAGACGGCGATGACTTGTCGCAGATGGCGCCGTGCCTGAAGGCCATACCCTGCACCGCATCGCGCGGCGCCAACGAAAACTATTCGACGGTCAGCGCGTCGCGGTCAGTTCGCCACAGGGTCGGTTCGCCGAGGGAGCCAGCGTCGTCGACGGAATGGTCTTCGCCGACGCTCAAGCGTGGGGCAAGCACCTCGTTCAGCGCTACCGAGATGGTCGACGTGACCAACTACTGCACGTTCACCTCGGGCTCTACGGCGCGTTCACCGAGTTGGCTGTCCCGATGGGCGAGCCGGTTGGGCAGGTGCGGATGCGGATCGTCGGGGAGTCGACGGGTGTCGACCTCCGTGGCCCAACCGCGTGCGAGCTGTACACGCCCGAAGACCTCGACGCACTAGTCGCGCGGCTCGGCCCCGACCCGCTACGGTCCGACGCCGACCCGTCGCGGGCGTTCGCGGCCATCGCGCGGTCGCGTCGACCGATCGGCGCGCTCCTGATGGATCAAAAGGTCATCGCGGGAGTGGGCAACGTGTATCGCGCAGAAGTGTTGTTCCGCAACGGAATCGACCCGATGAGGCCGGGTACGTCGATCACCGCTGACGAGTTCGATGCCCTCTGGAGCGACTTGGTCGCGCTGATGGAGGTCGGGGTCCGCCGCGGGCGAATCCATGTGGTACGTCCCGAGGACGATCACGGTGCACCGTCGTACGCCACCAAGCGCCCGCGCACCTACGTGTACCGGCGCGCGGGAGAGAAGTGCAGGATCTGCGGAACGCCGATCGCGCACAGCGAACTGGAAGGTCGAAACCTGTTCTGGTGTCCGGTCTGTCAGTCGTGATCGGCTGCTCGGCAGTGACGTGAGACATAACGGATGTCGGGCAGAAGGGACGCGCGACAGGACGGAGCCCGCAGTCAGTGACTACGGGCTCGAGATGTGTGACTCAGTGAGTGCGCTGCTCGGCGCGCTGCGCCATGATCAACAGTTCGTCGCGCTGGGAATCGGCGGCTACCCGGTTGATCCGGTCGTAGAGCCTGCGACGGTCAGAGGAATTGTGGAGCTGTGCACGGAATCGTGCGAAAGACATCGGAATTGCTGCTTTCTTCGTATCGGGCGTCTTGTTCGGTGGTGCAGTCAGATGTTCGACCGTCGAGATTGGTCGCTTCACGAACTGCCCTATCCAGTGTTCGCGTTAATTCTGTGTAAATCAACCTGATCTGACGTGATCTGCGCGACTCTGACCTGCGGCCTCACAGAGAAAGTTCAGTGTCGTTGGGCGCTGTTCTCATCGGCGGCGCCGACCATGGAACCCATGGAGTACACAGATCTTCGGCAGGCGGCAGACGCACGTGATCTGATCGGCTATGACGTAACGGCCCCGGCGTTTACGGGCGATCGCATCACGGTCCTCGCGGTCGGGGGAACCGGTGAGTCGTACCAAGGGGATTCGCGAACAGCGGTTACCGGGATGCTCGCCGCCGTCACCGATGATCTCGACGCCCGTTTCATGTCCCGGTGGGTGGGCTACCCGGCGAGCTACGGGCCTGCGAACGGTCGAGACGGCATGAGTTACGCAGACAGTGTGGCCGAGGGTGTCCTGGCGCTCCGCCACCAGCTGGCGCAGTCCAGCGGAGTCGTGATGGTCGTCGGGTATTCGCAGGGCGCCGTCGTCGTCCGCCGTTGTGTGCACGAACTGCAACTCGACGGTGATCCGGCACTGAATCGTGTTCTGGGGCTTGGTTTCGTCGCCGATCCGCACCAACCGCCCGGCGTGGTCACCGGTTGTTCCGGATGGGGCGTCGCGGGGGAGGGGCCGCGGTTGCCGGATCAGATTCCCGCGTGGTGGGTCGGTGCACCTACCGACATGATCTGCAACGCAGAACCGGATTCGCTGATCCGCGACATCGCCGATCTGACGCCAACGCTTGAGTTCCGTCGACCGGTCCGATGGATTCTCGACATGCTCGCGATCCTGCGGGACAACGCTTTTCAGAATGCCGCGCGTACATCACTTCGACCGACCCAGTGGAGCCGGGACGTTCGCCGCGTTCGCGCCGCATGGCGTGCGGTGCGTCGATACCTCCCAGCTCTCATCGTGTGGCACAGCCTTGTGATCACCAACCGCGACGGTGGCAGGCACACCGCGTACAGCCGGGAGCCGTATCGGCGCCTCGTCACAGATCCTGAGACGACGGGCTGCCAGGAGTTGGCCCGGTGGTTACAGGTCGGTGCAACCTTTGCCCCGGTCTGCGTCTCGAGTCGTGCGAACCCCGTCGCTGAGCGACACTGATCACAGACCCGCGACGGGTCGTCAGGCGTCAAACGAGCGAAAGACGGACCCCGTGGATCATTTCGACATCGTTGTCATCGGTTCTGGACCGGCTGGGCAGAAAGCGGCCATCGCTGCCGCGAAGCTTGGTAAGCGGGCAGCAATTGTGGAGCGGCGCAACATGGTTGGTGGCGTCTGCATCAACACTGGCACGATTCCGTCAAAGACGCTTCGTGAGGCGGTCCTGTATTTGACCGGCCTCAACCAACGCGAAATGTACGGCGAATCGTATCGATTGAAATCGGATATAACGGTCACTGATCTTTCGGCCCGCACCATGCACGTCGTCGGAAAGGAAATCGACGTCATTCAGAGTCAGCTCGCCCGCAATGGTGTGACCATGCTGCTCGGTAGTGCGTACTTCACGAGTCCCAACGAAATAGCGATCGAGGACGCAACAGGCGATCTCAAACGGGTGAGCGCCGACAAATTCGTGATCGCCGTCGGCACGCGTCCGGCGCGCCCACCCTCGGTGGATTTCGACGGCACCACCGTCGTCGACTCCGATCAGATCCTGGCGCTCGACCGGGTTCCGCGATCGATGGTCGTCGTCGGGGCGGGAGTGATCGGCATCGAGTACGCGTCGATGTTCGCGGCACTGGGCACCAAGGTGACCGTGATCGAGCAACGGCCCACGATGCTCGACTTCTGCGACCGCGAGATCGTCGAAGCGCTGCAGTACCAACTGCGCGAGCGGGGCGTGACATTTCGATTCGGTGAGCAGGTACAAACCGTCGAGACCCATCCGTCGGGGACGCTGACGATTCTCGCGTCCGGCAAGAAGATTCCCGCCGACACCGTGCTCTACTCCGCCGGGCGCCAAGGTGTCTCCGACGAGTTGCGGGTCGAGGCGGCGGGCCTGACCGCGGACAAACGAGGCAGGCTCACCGTCGACTCCGACTTCCGTACCGAGGCCGACCACATCTACGCCGTCGGCGACATCATCGGGTTCCCGGCCCTGGCCGCGACGTCGATGGAGCAGGGGAGGCGCGCGACGTATCACGCTTTCGACGAGCCCGTCGGTGCCACGGACGACAACCTGCAGCCCATTGGCATCTACGCCATCCCGGAGATCAGCTACGTCGGTCAGACCGAGGATCAACTGACCGCTGCGAATGTGCCGTTCGAGGTCGGCGTCGCGCGGTATCGCGAACTCGCCCGAGGCGCCATCATGGGCGACTCCTACGGGCTCCTCAAGTTGCTCGTGCACGCCGAGGAACGGACGCTTCTCGGCGTGCACGCGTTCGGTAGCAATGCGGCCGAACTCGTCCACATCGGCCAGACGGTGATGGGCCTCGGCGGAAAGATCGACTACCTCGTCGACGCCGTCTTCAACTATCCGACCCTGGCCGAGGGTTACAAGGTGGCCGCGCTCGACGCGTCGAACAAGATGCGGGCCATTGCGCAGGTGCGAGCCGAGGGTAATCGGATGGGCCTCGACGTCGGGACGGTCGACGCGGGAACCCTCGTCTGAACTCCAGACGACACGAAACAGGCTCGAGACCACACGAGAGAGGCTCCCGGTCGTGGACCCGCGGCCCCGCCAGGGGGGGGTCTTAGATGTGGGCCAAGCTAGTGTGCTCGGCAAAG
>NZ_LZMO01000123.1:0-1409 GCF_001665715.1 Gordonia sp. 852002-10350_SCH5691597 | reverse complement strand
CGCCTGGTCGACGACATCCCCGTGCACCTCGGACACGTCGGCGAGACCCAGCATCCGGAAGGCGAGCGGCTCGTCCCGATGGAAGCGCACATACTCCTCGAACGCCGCGCGAGCCGTCGGCGCCCCACCACCGGTTCCCTCGACGCTGCGCCGCATCCGTTCGGCGTGGTCGCGCGCCAGTCGACACGCGACCACCGCGTAGACCTCTGCCTTGCCGTCGGGGAAATTCCCATACAGCGATGTCAGCGCGACGTCGGCGTTCGCAGCGATCGCATCGACCGACGTGCCACGAAATCCGTTGCGTGAGAACAACTCGGCGGCGGCGTCGAGCACAGCGGCCCGCGTCCGCCGTCGTCGTCGATCGCGGGGCTCGTCAAGCAGTGAGGACATGTGCTAATTGTAGTCTGACTACGTTTTCATAGTCCAACTACAGAAGGATCGACATGTCTCCCACGGTCTCCACCTCCGACCTGCCAACACCCACCGACGGCTCCGAGGTGATATCACTACTCATCCCCCGCTCGCCCTTCGTGGCAGAACTCGGGCTACGACTGACCGACATCACCGACGGCCACGCCGAACTGGTCATGCCCTACCGGCCGGAGCTGACGACCATCGGCGAGATGGTCCACGGCGGCGCGATCAGCGCATGTGCGGACATCGGAATCATGGCGGCCGCCTGGGCAGGCCGACCCATTTCCGATCGGCTTCGTGGAGTCACCACCGCGATGTCGGTGAACTTCATCAGCCCACTGATCGCCGACGATCTGCGCATCGTCGCCGACCGCCTCCACAACGGAAATCGGCTGTGCCACTGCACTGTTGATCTGATCTCCGCAACTGCGGGCACACTTGTCGCCCGCGCGACGGGCACCTATCAGATCGGCTGACCAACAACTGCGGACACACTGCGCGCCAATAATTGTTGACACTGCTTACATCGACGCTTAGCGTCGAACCATGCAGACGATCCTTGGCGCCAACGGGCAGATCGGGACAGAGCTCGCTCGCGAGCTCCACCGCAACCACACCCGCGACATCCGCCTCGTCAGCAGACACCCCCGGCGGGTGAACGAGACCGACGAACTTGTCGCCGCCGACCTCATGGATGCCGCCCACACCGACGCCGCTGTCGCGGGAAGCGACATCGCATACCTGACCGTCGGACTGCCCGCCGATTCTCAGATGTGGGCGCAGCGTTTTCCGGTGATGATGCGCAACGCGATCGATGCCTGCGCTCACCACGGCACGAAGCTCGTGTTCTTCGACAACACCTATATGTATCCGATGACGAGTGAGCCACAGACCGAGTACACCCCATTCCGCCCCGCAGGCAGCAAGGGCCGCACGCGCGCGCAGACCGCAACCATGTTGCTCGACGCGATGAACGCGGGAACCGTCGACGCCGT
>NZ_LZMO01000122.1:0-37021 GCF_001665715.1 Gordonia sp. 852002-10350_SCH5691597 | reverse complement strand
TCCGTTCGGTCCCGGTGGTCCGGGAGCCGGAGGATTCGGGGGACCCCCGCAGCCTCCACGGCGCGGGAACGGCACGCTCGTCGCCATTCTCGCGGCCGTGGGTGTGCTGGTGATACTCGCGATCGTTGCGGTGGTCGGCGTGGTGATCTGGGCATCCAATCGCTCCGACGACTCGTCGACCGTCGCGTCGTCGACGAGTACCACGACCACGACGACCGATGACTACAGCGCGCCGACCACCCGCGACTACGATTCGACGGCCACTCCCGTCCTCCCTCCGCCCGCAGCCCCCACCACCACAGCCATCGACTATTACGGCGCCATCGCGGTGTCGACGCAGACCAACCAGATCGGTTATGCCGTCAACTCGCTGACGCGGGCGGACGCCGAGCGTCAAGCTCTCGATCAGTGCGGGGTTTCGAGTTGCCAGGCGGCGATCTGGTGGCGCAACGCCTGCGGCGCCATCGTGCAATCCCAGACCGACCTGTCGTGGGGATGGGCGTGGGCTACAACCGAACAGGCCGCCAGCGACGCAGCCACCACGAGGCTGACGGGTGGTTCGCCGAAGGTGATCTTCAGTCACTGCACCACCAACGCGGGCTAACTCTGCTGCCCTGGTGATGCACTTCACAGCGGGTAATGGGGCCTTCGTACCCTCACACCAAGTGCCAACTACACGTAATCTCTTGGTCATGACCCGCATGCTTTTTGTTGAAGATCTCGTGCCAGGTGACCGCATCAGCATCGACGGGATCAAGGCCGTCGTACGCAAGCAGGTGCCCCACGGCGAGACCCAGCGACTCATCGAACTCGCACACAGCTCCGACAGCCGCACCGACATGATCGTCGACGTCGGCGTCAAGATCGAAGTCTTCTGAGTCACTGCTCCTGAGCCGTCACTGCTCGTGAGCCGTCACTGCTCGTGAGCCGTCACTGCTCCTGAGTCACCCCACCGCTTCGTTCACACTCTCGTCGGTGGCCTTCATGTCCGACGTCGTCGTCATCCAGGCCACGAGCAGCGCCGTGGCCAGAAGCACTCCGCAGCCAACCCACGCCGCGGCCGACGACCCATCGACGAAAGCTCCGCGGGCGGCATCGAGCACACTCGATGCCCGGTGCTCGTCGAGATGCCGCGCGGTTGCCGTTGCGCCCGCGAGGCTCGTGCCCGCCTCCCCGACTGCCAGCTGGGCCGGAAAAGCCATGCGATACACCAGGTTCAGCACACTTCCGAGCACCGCGATACCGACGGCTCCGCCGAGTTCGCTCGACGTCTCCAACAGTCCCGACGTCGCACCCGCGCGGTCGGCAGGTGCGACACCCATCACGTAGTCGGCGATCACCGACGATGCCGAGACGATCCCCGTCGCGAGCAACGTCGACCCGATCAAGGCGACGAGAAGCGTGTGAACCCCGAGCAATCCCGCGAGCACACCGAATCCTGCCGCTCCCGTCAGCAATCCGGCGATCATCACCGTCGGTCTGCCCCATCGCACCGAGGCGACGGCCGCCAGTGGTGCGGCCACAGCGACCAACGCGCTGGGCGCGATACTCCACAGCGCAGCTTTCAGCGGCGAGTAGCCGAGGACCGACTGCAGATACTGCGTCACGATGATCGAATTCCCGAGCAACGCGAACATGCACACGACGTTGGTCCAGATCGACACCGAGAAGCGCCGATCGTCGAAGAGGTCGAGGTCGATCATCGGGTCGTCGAGCCGTCGTTGACGCGCAACGAAGATCGCACCGAGCGTGAGGCCGACGACGAGTGCGACCGTACGCTCCACCGACCATCCTTCCGCGGCGAACTCCTTGATCGCATAGATCGTCGGCAGAATCGCTCCCAGGACGAGCAGCCCGCTGAGGACGTCGACGCGCCGATCGACGACCGCGGTATCAGCCGGTAGGAGCAGGGGCGCGACAACGAGCAGCACGGCCATCACCGGAACGTTGATCAGAAACACCGATCCCCACCAGAAGTGTTCGAGCAGCAGTCCGGAGACGATCGGGCCCACCGCGACCCCGCCGGCGAGCACAGCGTTCCATGCCGCGATCGCCTTGGCGCGATCGGCGTCGTCGAGGAAGATGTGACGGATCAGCGCCAGGGTCGACGGCATGAGCGTTGCACCGGACACCGCCAGCACGGCTCGGGCCAGGATCAGCAGTGACGCCGTCGGAGCGAACGCCGCAAGGATCGATGCGCCGCTGAAGCCGACGGCTCCGATCATCAGCAGGCGCCGATGCCCCACCCGATCGGCGAGTGAACCCATTGTCAACAGCAGGCCCGCCAGCACGAACCCGTAGATATCGAAGATCCAGAGCTGTTGTGTCGCAGAGGGATTCAGATCCGAAGCAATGAACGGGACCGCAAAGAACAGCACCGAGACGTCCATCGAGACGATCAGCATGGGCAGGCACAGGGCCGCGAGCGCAGCCCGCGGTGGACGAGTGGACATAAGGCAACCTCTTTCTGCGTACAACATAGACTGTTTATGGAGTACGCAGATACTAAGTCGACAACTGTGTACAGCGCAAGCAGTTTGTAGGATGGCGGCATGAGCACCAGGGAAGATTCGACGCCGCCGCAGCTCCCCCGCTCGGTGGCGCAACTGTGGGGACGCGAACCCACCGTCGTCCGACGGGGACCCAAACCTTCACTCACGATCCGCGAGATCGCGCGCGCAGCGGTCGCCATCGCAGATGAACGCGGGTGGGAGGCGGTGTCGATGAAGGCGATCGCCGACTCGCTCGGACTCTCCACGATGTCGCTCTACCGCTACGTCGACGGCAAGGACGACGTCGTCGACCTCCTCGTCGACGAGGCATACGGCCTTCCGGACCCGGAACTGACCGCATCGGGACCGTGGCGCGACCGTGTCAGCGCATGGGCGCGGGCGGCGGCAACCGTACTGCGCGCGCGTCCGTGGATCACCGAGATCCCCATGTCCCGCCCGCCGATGGGGCCGAACACCGTGTCGTGGACAGAGGCAGGCGTACGCGCCTTCGACGACGTCGAGTTGTCCGGTCAGGAGAAGCTCAACGCGCTCCTACTCGTCGACGGATTCGTGCGCCACCATGTCCGCCAGGCGACGCAGATGGGCCTGCTGGGTCAGCCAACCGGCGCCGCCACCGATGCGTCGGGGGGCGCCGACGACTACGAGTCGACGATGCTTGCACTCGTCGACGCAGAGCGATTCCCGGCGCTCACCGCGGCGGTCTCGCAGATGCACGACGGCGACGACGACTATTTCACCGAACAGTTCGACTTCGGGCTGCGAGTGCTCCTCGACGGACTCGAGGCGATGATCGCGCGCAATTAGACCGGTTTGGTCAGACCTTCCGCGCAATAGGCGCCCTTGTAGCGCTTGAGCTTGTCGATGCCGTCGAACAAGTAGAAATCATCGTCCTTCTGCTGGAAGAAAACATCGGAAACTCGTGACTGAATCCCGTTGAATGAGGCTAATGCAATCGGCGACTCATTTGAATGAATTCATAAATCCAATCGGCTCGAAATAACCACCCGCACAGTATCTTTCACTCCTGCGACTCGGGCAACCGCGGATTCGTGACCAATTCAATGCGATTCCGCGCCTCGCGATGGGATCGGCCCTATTCCCCGTGGGGATTGGTCTTATGGTGTGTGAACAACACAAGTTCATGCATCTCGAATTGAGCTCAAGTGGCTCGACTCCAGCCACATATCCATTCCCGGGGCCGTGCGCCCGGCCGGAGGGAACACCCGTGTACGCGCTATACGTCATCGCCCAGATCCTGCTGTTTCTGATCCCCTTGGCACTAGGAGCCAAGTACGGCCCGATGGCGCTCATCGGTATGTCCGGCGTCTCGGTGTTCATCCTCATCGAGTTCATGCGTCTACGGCCGGCATCCCCACCGCTGACCGCCATTTTCATTGTGCTGGCGGTTATTTCGGCCAGTGCGGCGATGTCTGCGGCCGGCGGCATGGACTATCTCGTCGGCATCGCCGAGAAGGCGTTGCGCGCCCATCCCACACAGATACCCGTCGTCGGACCGCTGGTGGTGTGGCTGTTCACCGTGCTGTCAGGTACCGGCAACATCGCCTTCGCGCTGATCCCGATCATGTACGAGGTCTCGTACGCGGCCAAGATCCGGCCGGAACGAATCCTCTCGACGGCGACCACCGTCTCCCAACTCGCGCTGCTGGCCAGCCCGGTGGCGGCGGTGACGTACATCTTCCTCACACTCACCGAGGGCACGGGCAACACTCTGGGCAAGATTCTGCTCGTCACCATCCCCAGCACACTCATCGCGACGATCCTGACTTCGTTGATCATGTCGCGGTGGGGGAAGAATCTCGACGACGACCCGGAGTATCAGCGGCGCTTGGCGGCAGGCGAGGTGGAACCACCCAGGCCTGCCGGCGAGGAGGTCGATCGCGAGCTGCCGCCGCGGGCGGCGTGGAGCGCCTACATCTTCCTGGTCGGCGTGATCATCGGTGTCGTCCTGGGACTGTTCCAGTCTCTACGCCCGCACTACGAGAAGTCGCTGTCCGACGGGACCTTTGAAGAAGCGACCGTGTCGATGACCTTCCTGATCCCGATCATCATGTTCGCCGTCGCCGGTTTGATCATGATCGTCTGCAAGATCAAGACGAAGAGAGTGCTGGAGGAAGACATCATCGGTACCGGCCTGATCGCGGCACTGTTGCTGACCACGGTGCCGGTGCTGGCGGGCACCATCTTCAACGACCACATGGACGAGATCGTCTCGTTCGTCAACAGTGCCATCGGGCTGTCTGTCGTGCTCTTCGCCTTCATCCTCTTCGCGTTGACAGCGCTGATCCAGAGTCAGTCGGCAACCGTCGCGATCATCGTCCCGGCGGCACTCACGGCAGGTCTGGGTGTCGGACCTATGGCTGGCATGCTCGGCGCCACGGTCGGCAACAACGTGCTCGCGTCGATGAGTGGCCTCGGCCAGGCCTGCATCCTGACCGACAAGACCGGGTCGACCAAGCAGGGCTCATTCCTGATCAACGGCTCGTTCCTGGTGCCGATGCTCTTGTGCGCGGTGTTCTCCGTCGCCGCAGGCCTGCTCATACAGGCAGTGGTGTACTGACCGGGCCACACGCGATTCCGGGGTAGCTCACGCTGCGGGCGCGTCCCATTCGAGCTCGGCAAACAGTTCCTGATTCAACTCGAACGCCGAGATCGCTTCCGCCACAAGGTTGTCGACGCCGCTCTCGTCGATGTCGAGCGCATCGATCCGGTCGCGATAGGCGTCCTTGTAGCGCTTGAGCTTGTCGATGCCGTCGAACGCGTAGAAACTCAGCGTCGACGCGTCGAGACCATAGTGCTCGCGCATGCGATGAGCGACAACCTGTCCGCCCGACAGATCGCCGAGGTACCGCGTGTAGTGATGCGCGACGTACCGTGCCGGGTCGTGGACCGTCGCCTCGATCGCGTCCACATACCGTTGCACCGCAGGCAGTGGCGTGATGGTCTCCGGGTCGATCCCGAGTGCGACGAGGTCGGAGCGGAGCCTTTCGGTCCGACGCAGGCGGTCGTCGAGCACGGCGTCGGCAATCGGATCTCCGGCCAACGCCGAGCCGACCTCTTCGAGCGAGCGGTAGACGAAGTACAACTGCGCGGCCAGCCGTCCGTACTGGTCGGCGTCGAGGCGGCCCGACAGCAGATCGTCGATGAAGGTGGCACTCTCGGCCTGCTGGTGTGCGACGGCGGTTGCCTCGCGCAGCCGTTGGGAGATGGTCGTCATGATGCAACCAGTGATACCACCACGCCCCGGTGATCGGAACCGCGGAGGTCGAAGGTATCAACCGACGACGCGGTGAATCCGCGGACGACGACGTGATCGAGCGCGAGGAACGGCTTGCCGCCCCACTTGTCTGTCGAATAGGTGGGCACGAAACCCGCGCCGGATTGCTCTGTGGCGTCGGCGAATCCGTTCTGGAGGAAGTCGCGGTAGCGCACCTGATCCCACGTCGCGTTGAAGTCGCCCGCCATGATCGCCCGCCCAGCCGGAATCGACTGCATCCGAGCGTGCAGCAGGTCCATGTCGCGTACCCAGACATCCGTGCGGCCTCGCAGCGGGGCTCCGGGATGCATCGCGAACACCTGGGTGTCGCGTGCGTCGGGCAGATCGGTGCGCGCCTTCAGATTGTGCAGCGCGGTGTTCGGATCGATCTCGCCCTGCCCGGTCAGCGGCGTACGACTGAAGATCGCGGTGCCCATCGCGAGCGTGCCGGGCACGGCATACGAGTACCGCAACTCCCGGCCGACACCACTGGCCTGCAATCGCGTGAGCGACTCGGGCGTCACCTCCTGAAACGACGCGAAATCGACGCCTTCGCGCGTCACCACGTCGGCAAGTTGGTCGACGTCGGCGCCGCCGAACAGCAGGTTGGCTGTCAGCACGGTGAACCGCTCCCCCGCGGGCGGCGACTGCCCGACCCACAACGGCAACTGGGTGAAGCACAACGCCAGTACCGCGGCGATCGCCACCGGCAGAGTCAACCAGCGTCGGAAGACCACGAACACGACGACGGCAAGCACTCCGGGCACGATCGCGAACGGCACCGCGCTGGTGAGGAAGATGGTCAGTTCGCCGCGCGAGCGAGAGTAGTGCAGCCAGACCGCGACACCGACTGCGACCACCATCGCCCAGCCGACGAGCAGCAGTGCGAACCTGAAGAACCGGCGCATCAAGCCCCACGCACTCTCATCAAGCGCCGAAGACCTTGAGCACAACTGCTTTTGCGCGGCGGGTGACCCGGAGATAGTGGTCGAGGAACTCCGCAGCCTGATCCTCCGGCCAGCCTGCAGCAAATGCTATCTGCCGCAACTGCTTTCCCGGGCCGGGGAGCTGATCGACGGGTTTGCCGCGCACCAGGACGAGGCAGTTGCGCGCCTTGGTCGCGGTGATCCACGCGTCCTTGAGCAGCGCGACGTCGTCTTCGGCGAGCAGTTCCGCCGACCCGATCGCGTCGAGCGACTGCAGCGTCGACGTGTTGTGCAGCGACTGGTAGCGGTGCCCGTACTTCAGTTGCAGCAGTTGGACCGTCCACTCGATGTCGGCGAGTCCGCCGCGGCCGAGCTTGGTGTGGGTGGCCGGATCGGCTCCGCGTGGCAGCCGCTCGGCATCGACTCGAGCCTTGATTCGACGGATCTCTTTGACAGAGTCAGCGGAGACGCCGCCTTCGGGATAGCGGATGCGATCGGCCATGTGCAGGAACTCGATTCCGAGATCCTCGTCGCCCGCGACCTGGTGTGCGCGCAGCAGTGCCTGCACCTCCCACGCCTGTGCCCACTGCTCGTAGTACGCGGCGTAGGCGGCGAGCGTACGCACGACGGGTCCGTTGCGCCCTTCGGGGCGCAACCCCGTGTCGACGATCAGCGGCGGGTCGTCGCTGGGTGTTCCGAGCATCGAGCGCACCACCTCGGCGATGGTCTGCGCCCATCGCACGGCCTTGGTCTCGTCTTCGCCGGGATTCGGTTGGCACACGAAGAGCACGTCGGCGTCGGAACCGTAGCCGAGTTCGCCACCGCCGAGCCGACCCATACCGATCACCGCGATCCGCGCGGGTGCCGCGCGGCCCTCGACGCGTTCGGAATCCTGGATCGCAAACGTCAACGCGGCGTTGAGAACTGCGGCCCAGACACTCGACAGCGCCTCGCACACCTGCGGTACGTCGAGCAGGCCGAGCACATCCGCAGACGCAATACGTGCGAGTTCGGCACGCCGATGCGACCGCGCTGCCGCAACCGCTCGACGCAGGTCGGGCTGTCGCACTGTCGACGCGACGAGTCCCTTGGCCACGTCCTCCGGACGCACCTCGCACAGTCGCGGGCCGTCGGCACCGTCGGTGTAGAGATTGATCACCTCAGGCGAGCGCATCAGCAGGTTGGCGATGTACTCCGACGTGCCGAGCACATGCATCAGACGAGCCGCGACGACTCCGTCGTCACGCAGCAGACGCAGGAACCAGTCGTTGTCCATCACGTCGCACAGCCTGCGATAGTTCAGCAGACCGGCGTCGGGATCCGGTGTGTCACCGATGTATTCGAGCAACTGCGGCAGGATCAACCGCTGCACCTGACCACGTCGCCCCGACGCGGATGCCAGCGCACGGATATGACTGAGTGCCCGCTCGGGCTGCGCATAGCCGAGCGCGGACAGGCGCCGCTGCGCCGACTCGTCCGTCAGCGTCAGTTCAGTGGTGTCCAGGCGGACCGCGGCCTCGAGCAGCGGTCGGTAGAAGAGCTTCTGGTGCAGTCGTCGTACCCGCAGGCTCTGGTGCTTGATCTGCCTGCGCAGCACCGACGTTGCGTCGAGGTCGCCCTCCCGCCTGATGTGCGCGGCGCGGGCAAGCCACCGCATGTTGTCGTCGTCGTCGAACTCCGGGAGCAGGTGGGTACGCGACATGCGCTGCAACTGCAGCCGGTGTTCGAGCAGCCGGAGGAACTGATACGACGCATTGAGGTTGGCGCCGTCGTCGCGGCCGACGTATCCACCCGCCGTCAGCGCATCGAGTGCCTCGACGGTCGATCGGACCCGCAGCGACTCGTCGACGCGGCCGTGGACCATCTGCAGCATCTGCACGGCGAACTCGACGTCGCGAATACTGCCACTGCCTAGCTTGAGGTTGCGGTCGCGTTCTTCTTCGGGCACAAGCGATTCCACACGACGTCGCATCGCCTGGACCTCGGGCACGAAGTCGTCGCGCTCGGATGCCTGCCACACCATCGGGTTGATGGCGTCGTGATACCGCTGCCCGAGTTCCATGTCGCCGGTCATCGGTCGCGCCTTCAGCTGCGCCTGGAACTCCCACGTCTTCGCCCACCGGTTGTAGTAGGCGACGTGCGAATCGAGCGTGCGGGTGAGCGCCCCGGACTTGCCCTCGGGGCGCAGCGCGGCGTCGACCTCGAAGAAGGCCAACGACCCGACGCGCATCATCTCCCCCGCGATGCGTGCCGACGTTCCGTCTGCCGGCTCACTGACGAACACCACGTCGACGTCGCTGACGTAATTCAGTTCTCGTGCACCGCATTTGCCCATCGCGATCACCGCGAGCCTGACCGGGATCGGCTTGTCGCCACACACCTCGCGGAATGCGACGGCCAGCGCCGCGGTCAGCGCGGCGTCGGCGAGGTCGGCGAGGAGCGCTCCGATCTCGGGAAACCAGATGACCGGTTCGTCCTCGACCGTCGATGCGACGTCGTGCGCCGCGACCTGCAAGACGAGGTTGCGGTAGGCCGCCCGCAGCGCGACCACGGCCTTCGGGCCGCTGAATCCCGCGCGGTAGATCTTGTTGCCGCGCTCGGTCTCGCCCGGCTCGGCGACCGCGTCGACGGCCGCGAGCATCTGCCGGTTGATCTCGGCGGTGTCGGGGAGTTCGGCCGGAATGAGACGACGCCACGCCTCCGGCTCGGCCACCATGTGGTCGCCGAGGGCGTCCGACGACCCGAGGACTGCCAGGAACCGACCGCGAAAGCCCTTGTCCGTGCGTAGCAGCGTGTCGATTTCCGACCAGTCGTCGCTCACCTGCGATCGCATCCGGACGATCGCGCGCAGCGCGAGGTCGGCGTCGGGTGAGCGCGACAACGCCCACAGCAGTTCGATGGACTCCTCGTTGTTCCACCCGAGGTCGGAGAGATTCTTCTCGGCGTCAGGGTCGAGCAGACCCAGACGCCCCACCGCCGGTACGCCGCCCCGCCCTCGAAGTGTTGTCACACCTAAGAAAATAGCGCCCCGCCCACCGATACCGGACACGGGTTGCCAACAAAGCAGCTACAGCGGGAGGTAGTTCCTCAACTCGAACGGAGTGACCAGGCTGCGGTAGTTGTCCCACTCAGCCCACTTGTTGCGCAGGAAGTAGTCGAAGACATGCTCGCCGAGCGTCTCTGCCAGCAGCTCCGAATTCTCCATCTGGTGCAGCGCGTCGGCAAGGCTGCCGGGCAGTTCCTTGTAGCCCATCGCGCGACGCTCCGCGGGCGTGAGTGCCCACACGTCGTCCTCGGCCTCGTCGGGCAGTTCGTAATCCTCGACGATCCCCTTCAGCCCGGCGGCGAGCAGCACCGCGAAGGTCAGGTAGGGGTTGCAGGCCGAATCGGGGCTGCGGACCTCGACACGTCGCGACGACGCCTTGTTGGGCGTGTAGAGCGGCAGACGCACGAGCGCCGAGCGGTTCGCGCCACCCCAGGTGGCCGCGGTCGGTGCCTCACCACCGTAGATCAGGCGCTTGTAGCTGTTCACCCACTGATTGGTGACCGCACTGATCTCGTTGGCGTGGTGCAGGATTCCCGCGATGAACTTCTTGCCGGTCTCCGACAACTGCATCGGGTCGTCGGGGTTGTGGAAGGCGTTGGCGTCGCCCTCGAACAGGCTCATGTGGGTGTGCATCGCCGATCCGGGGTGATCGCTGAAGGGTTTCGGCATGAACGTCGCCCAGACACCCTCACCGATCGCGACCTCCTTGATCAGGTACCGGAACGTCATCACGTTGTCGGCCATCGAGAGCGCATCCGCGTAACGCAGGTCGATCTCCTGCTGTCCCGGCGCGCCTTCGTGATGCGAGAACTCGACGGAGATTCCCATCGACTCGAGCGCCTCGATCGCGTGCCTGCGGAAGTTCGGAGCGGCGTCGTGCACGGCCTGGTCGAAGTAGCCACCGCTGTCGGCGGGCGTTGGCACGCTGCCGTCGAGGGGGGCGTCCTTGAGGAGGAAGAACTCGATCTCGGGGTGTACGTAGCAGCTGAATCCCTGGTCGGCTGCCTTGTTGAGCTGGCGACGCAGCACGTGCCGCGAGTCGGCCCAACTCGGTGTGCCGTCGGGCATCACGATGTCGCAGAACATGCGCGCCGAGTGGTGTCTGCCCGACGACGTGGTCCACGGCAGGATCTGGAACGTCGACGGATCGGGCTTGGCGACGGTGTCGGCTTCGGAGACACGCGAGAATCCTTCGATGGCCGAGCCGTCGAAACCTATACCCTCTGAGAACGCGCCTTCGAGTTCTGCGGGCGCGATCGCCACGGATTTCAGATATCCCAGCACGTCGGTGAACCAGAGACGAACGAATCGGATGTCGCGCTCTTCGAGGGTCCGCAGCACGAATTCCTTTTGGCGATCCATGACCGCCGACATTAGAAGTAGCCTGTTAAATCGGTGTTACGTTCATAATTCAAACTCGACAAACTGCACATTTGGCGCAGCCATCTCAGCATGCGAGAGGCCCGTTCAACTCAGCGAGATTCGAAAAGTAATCGTCGACGGCCTCATCGACGCACCGATTACCCTGTAGCGCCGCGGTATGGCCGTATCCGTCGACGGTGATCAACGTGCCGCGGGTGCGCCGAGCGATCTCCTCGCCCACGGCGTACGGCGTCGCGGGATCGTGCGTCACGGCGACGACCAGCGGCGTGGGAGACGGCACGCTCGACGCCGCTCCGGTCTCCGACTGCGTGCTCTGGCTCGACGTCGCCGCAGCGTCGCCCACCGGCGACCCAGCGTCACTCACCGGCGGCCAGAAGGCGCACGGATCGAGCGGGGCATGCCCGGTGCCGCGACCGTCGTCGGTGTAGGGCGCGGCGGCGCGCAGTCTGCGATCGAGGTCGTCATTGGCGGCACGGTCGGTGATGCGCGGACCGTCGGCGCACCCGATCGCGAGGTAGGCATCGGCCGAGTTGTCATAGCGTCCGCCCGGCCCCCGACCCTCCAACAGGTCGGCGAGCGACATCAGCGACTCGCCCCCGCGTCCGGCAGCGAGGTCGGCGAGTCCGGAGCGCAGCGTCGGCCACAGGTCGGTGCGATAGAGCGCCATACTCGTGCCGTCGACCGCCGATTGAAAGTCGAGAGTGCGGCCAGACCCGGCGGGCGCGGGGCTCCGCGTCAACGGCCGCACGAGTTGTTGGTAGTGCACCAGCGCTTCCGAGGGGTCGTTGCCGAGCGTGCACCCCGGCACCCGCGTGCAATCACGAGCGAAGGCGTCGAACACCTCCTGGAACGACCTCGCCTGCGCCACGGAGGTGTCGGTCGGATCCGCGTCGGGGTCGACCGCGCCGTCGATGACCATCCGGAACAGACGGTCCGGGTAGCGCTGCTCGTATTCGAGCCCGATCTTCGAGCCGTAGGAAAACCCGATGAAGTCGATTCGGGAGCGGCCGAGTGCCGCGCGGAGCCGGTCGACGTCGTCGACGACCTGCGACGTGCCGACGAGTCCGAGGAACTCGTCGCCGGTTCGCGTCGAACACTTCCGCGCAACGCCACGGTTCGTCGCCTCGGCGGCAGCGATTCCCTGCGGCGAACGATCGCCGGTGTCCGCCTCGCGCTCGGCGTCGAGTTCGGCCGCTGTCCGACACCGCACCGTCGGGACCGACGCACCAACCCCGCGAGGATCGAACGCGACCACGTCGCTGTGCGTCGTGAATCGTTGTGCCGCAAGACGATCCGCGGCTCCGAGGAGATAGTCGACGCCCGAGGCCCCTGGCCCTCCGGGATTGACGATCACCGTCGCGTCGCTGCGCTCCGACGCCCGGAGCCGGGCCACCGCGAGCGTGATCGTGCGACCGTGCGGCTTCGAGGGGTCGAGCGGCACCGCGAGCGTCCCGCACTCCACCCGCGCGGCCGACGGGCCTGCGCCCACACCGTGTGCGCACGCTCCCCAGTCGATCGTCCCGACCTCGGCGGCGCGATCGGTCGACGCGCAACCCGCGCACACCAGCAGCCCCACCATCACCGTGGTCAGCAGCCGCCCCACGCGACCCTGCCCGCACGCACGTCGAGACCGCAGAGGCCTCCGCGCGAGAAAAGAGCAGGTCACCACGGTGATGGTACGGACGCGCGTGTCGACACCGCTGGTCGAGCTTGTCGAGACCCCGAGTGCACATGCCTGCGCGATGTGAGCAATCACACGTCTATCGCGGGTTTTCACCCAGCACTTCGGTGGGACCATGGAGGCGTCCGAACACAGCCCGGGTACCCGCCACGCGGGACTCGAGGAAGAAAAGAGACAACGATGTCCCACGAGGCAGCTCATTCCGACGCGCCCATCTACGGTGGCGCTCCCACGTCCGGCACTTCAGCATCCGGCGAATCCGCACCGCGTCGACGCACCACCCGCATCCATCATCTGGCACAGATGAAAGAGCAGGGCGAGAAGTGGTCGATGCTCACCGCATACGACTATTCGACGGCCCGCATCTTCGACGAGGCCGAGATCCCCGTTCTTCTGGTCGGCGATTCGGCCGCCAACGTCGTCCTCGGTTACGACACCACCATCCCCGTCTCCATCGACGAGCTGATCCCGCTCGCACGCGCCGTCGTCCGCGGCGCACCCCACGCGCTCGTCGTCGCCGATCTCCCGTTCGGCAGCTACGAAGCAGGCCCGCAGCAGGCACTCGAGACAGCCGTCCGCTTCTTCAAGGAGACCGGTGCACACGCGGTCAAACTCGAAGGCGGAGAACGCGTTGCCGACCAGATCGCCACGCTGACCGCAGCCGGAATCCCCGTGATGGCGCACATCGGTTTCACCCCGCAGAGCGTCAACGGACTCGGCGGGTTCCGCGTCCAGGGTCGCGGCGACGCGGCGGACCAGCTCATCGCCGACGCGATCGCCGTCCAGGAAGCCGGCGCATTCGCAGTGGTCATGGAGATGGTCCCCGCAGAACTCGCGGCACAGATCACGCGCAAACTCACCATCCCGACGGTCGGCATCGGAGCGGGCAACGAGACCGACGCCCAGGTACTCGTCTGGCAGGACATGGCAGGCTTCACACACGGCAAGACCGCACGGTTCGTCAAGCGGTACGCCGACGTCGGCGGCGAGTTGCGCACCGCCGCAGCAACATACGCCGACGAGGTGCGCCGCGGGGTATTCCCCGCTCCGGAGCACAGCTACTGATCGTCTGATCTGATCCGCGCGCGGGGCGGCCGACCCGACCCGCGCGCGGATGCGATCGGCGCGGCCGATCCGAAACAGGTCGGCATAGGGTGAGGGCATGCGAAGCCTCTACCCGCCCATCGAGCCCTACGCGTCGGGACACCTGGCTGTCGACGACGGCCAGGAAATCTACTGGGAGACCTCAGGCAACCCCGACGGCAAGCCTGCGGTGTTCGTCCACGGCGGCCCCGGCGGAGGCACCGGTCCCGATCAGCGACGCTTCTTCGACCCCACGCGCTACCGAATCGTTTTGTTCGACCAACGCGGATGCGGAAAGTCGCGCCCCCACATTGCCGACGGCGCCGACCTCTCGGTGAACACCACGCCCAAGTTGATCTCCGACATGGAGTCGCTGCGCACGCACCTCGACATCGAGCGCTGGCAGGTGTTCGGCGGCTCGTGGGGTTCGACGCTCGGGCTCGCCTACGCGCAGGCACACCCCGACCGTGTCACCGAGTTGGTGCTCCGCGGGATCTTCCTGCTGCGTCGCAGCGAAATCGACTGGTACTACAACGGCGGTGCGGCGCACATCTACCCCGACGTGTGGGAGTCCTATCTCGCGCCGATACCCGAGAACGAACGCGACGGCGACCTTGTCGCCGCCTACCACCGACTACTCACCTCCGACGACACCGACGTCGCCGTCGCCGCCGCACGGGCCTGGACCGGCTGGGAGCAGGCGACGAGCTACCTCATCCCCAAGCCCGAGGAGGCAGCGGCGTCGAAGGAAGACGCGGGATCGCGGTTCGACCTCGCGTTCGCCTCGATCGAGAACCACTACTTCGTTCACCACGGCTTCCTCGACGATGGCCAGCTACTCCGCGACATCGACCGCATCGCACACATCCCCGCAGTGATCGTGCAGGGCCGATACGACGTCGTGTGCCCGATGCGCAGCGCCTGGGATCTACACCGCGCATGGCCGTCGGCCACGCTGCACGTCGTCGCCGATGCCGGCCATGCGTCGTTCGAACCGGGCATCGCACATCATCTCGTCGAAGCAACCGATGTCTTCGCCGATCGCTGACTCGCTCGCCTAGACTCAATTCAGCCATTACCGACAGGAGGACGAGTTGCCCGCAAGCGAGCAGGTCGAGGTGGAGCTCAAATTCGATGTCGATCCGGGCATCACGCCGCCCGACCTTCGCGTCCTCCCGGGCGTGGTGGCGGCCACGGAACCGGAGACGTTCACCCTCGACGCAACGTACTTCGACACAGAGAACCTCGACCTCGCGTCGAACCGAATCACCATGCGGCGCAGGCGCGGTGGACACGACGAGGGATGGCACCTCAAGCGCCCCGGCGATGTCCCGGGCGCACGACGCGAACTACAGGTGACTTTCGACGAGGCTCCCGCCGACGGCGACATCCCCGACGCACTCGTCGACCCGGTACTCGTCTACACCCGGCATAGGCCACTGCTACCGGTGGCGGCGATCTCGACGGTCCGCACGATCACGACGCTGCTGGGCACCGACGGCGTGAAGCTTGCCGAGTTCGCCGACGACCGCGTGACCGCGCAGTCGTTGCTGCCGGGCGGGTCGTCGCAGCAATGGTCCGAGTGGGAGTTCGAACTCCTCGAGGGCGGCACTCAGAAACTACTGAAGGCCGCGCACAAACTGCTTCGTGGCGCCGGTGGTCAGGAACCGTCGAGTGCGTCGAAACTCGCGCGCGCCATCGGCTCGACGCCCGCGGTGACACCGCCTCCCACGCTGGGGCGCCACCCATCGGCGCTCGAATTGGTGATCGCCGACGTCACGCGGCACCGCAATTCCCTCATCGCCTGGGATCCGCTGGTTCGCGAGGACGCCGACGACGCGGTGCATCAGATGCGCGTGACCGCACGCCGCATGCGCAGCGTGTTCTCCGGCTTTCCCACAGTGCTCGACGCCGCCCGCACCGAACACATCGCGGGTGAACTGAAACTGCTGGCGCGCATCCTCGGCGACGCACGCGATTCCGAAGTGCAACTGGAGATCGACAGCACTCTGCTGCGCGACGAAGTGGCATCGGAGACGCTGGTGAACGCGCTGGCGGGCACGGAATCCGCGGCACACGATCGCGCCGTCGCCGCGACCCACGCGGCGATGAACTCGCAGCGCTACTTCCGACTGCTCGACGCCATCGACGAATTGATCGCCGATCCACCAGCCGGACCGGATGCCGACCTGCCTGCGACGACCGCCGTCGACAAGGCGATCAGCAAGAGCCGCAAGCACATTCGGAAGGCACATCGCGAGCTCGCGGAGTTGCCCGAAGGATCGCACGAGTGGTCGGAGCAACTCCACACCATCCGCAAACGCGCAAAACGACTGCGCTACAGCACCGATGCCGCCGAACCGCTGCAGAAGAAGAAGTACAAGCAGATCTCGAAGACGGCGAAGGACCTCCAGTCGGCGCTCGGCGACTACAACGACTCGCGTATCAATCGCGCACGGCTGGCCGAGCTGGCGGCGTCGGGCGAGTTGTCGGGCATGGATCTGTTCGTGCTCGGTCGAATCGACGCCCGTGAACAGGCCAACGGAGAGCAGGCGATTGCCGCATACCGCAAGGCCGCCAAGGATCTCTGAGCCGAAGGCGGTCCCGGACTGCTGAGCCGAAGCCGGTCCCGGACTGCTGACGCCGAAGGCTGCCGCTAGGCGTTCGATGGTGCGAAGCGTACTTTGCGCGACGCCGGATCGGCTGCGGTCAGGGTGACGTCGATACGCGAGGCCGCGGTCGGAGTGCCGTCGCATTCGGCCAGGATCGGCGGTTGTGCGATGAAGATCTTCGCGCGCTTCTTCGCTGCCGCTCCGGTCTTCGCTGTCGCCCCGGACAGGACCACGGCGTCGAAGCGCTCGCCGACTCGGTCGGCGAGTATCACCGACTCGGCGAGGTCGATACTCTCCCGGTCGGCAGACGACCCGAGCGAGTCGGCAGAACGCAGGATGCCCGGCAGTGTCGGCAACGCACGTAACACCCAGTCTGGCACCGGGTTTCCCGATGTGACGGCCAGGCACACCTCGGTGGCGAATCGATCGCCGAGGCGTCGCAGTGGCGCGGTCACGTGTGCGTAGACGCCACCGATCGCCGAGTGGACCATCTCGTCGCGCGTTGGAGGGGCCGTGTCCGCCTCACCGGTCTGCACGCCGAGCGGGAGGTACCCCGCGCCGCGCATCAGCGAACTCGCCTGCGACATCAGGGCGAGGGTCGACGGCTCGTCGACCGGCAGTGCCGCGAGGAACTGTCCGGGGGTCGCGTCGTCGGGCCACGCGACGTCGAGAGCGTCGGCGGTCGCTCTGAGCTTGTCGACGGCGTCGGCAGGTGCCGGTGGAAGCGTGCGCAGCAGACCGATACCCGCGTCGGCCATGATCTTTCCCGCACAGGTGCCGGTGAGAAGCGACAACTGCGAGTTCCACATATCGGCGGGCGTGCGAGCCGCAAGGGCGAGCACCCATCCGTCGTCGACGCGGGTCACCTCCTGGTCGGGAAGGTCGAGTTCGATTGCCCCGCGCGCCAACGCAACTCGACGTCGGAGCTCACCGAACGCGGGCAGCGCGCTGATCGACGGATGCAGGGTGCGTGCGGCGGCGTCCGCCGTCACTCCCGCATAGTCGAGTCGTGCGACCGATTCCACGAGTGCACGCTCGAGGTGTACTCCGGTCACGTCGCCGTCCGGTGCAACGCGGATCGTCCACAGCACCGCGGGGCGCGTCACGCCGGGGAGCAGCGATCCCGATCCCTCCGACAGCACCCTCGGATGCAACGGCACCGAGCCGTCGGGGAAGTAGATGGTCGCGCCTCGACGTCGACTCTCGGCGTCGAGTGCATGCTCTGGCCGAACGAGCGCGGCGACGTCGGCTATCGCGTAGTGGACCTCGAAGCCGTCTGCGTCGAACGACATCGCGACCGCCTGGTCAAGGTCCATCGACCCCGGCGGGTCGATCGTGACCAGCGGGATGTCGCGACGGTCTACCCGCTCGGCGTGTGCGTCGACCGCGTGCTCCGCCTCGTCGAGCGCGGCTTCGCCGTAGTCCTCGCAGATCCCCAGCTCGGTGCGGATCGACTCGAAGTCGATGTCGGGGGCGGAGAATCTGCGCTGCACTCTTTCGACACTATCGCCGACCGTGCGCTCCAGAGTGCCGACTGGGCGCCTCAGACCGTCGATTGTGCGCTCCTGACCGTCGACTGGGCGCAGCAGAACGTCGGCTGGGCGCTCCCCGCAGCTCCAACGGGCGTGCTGGATGCCCGTGTCAGCGGGCTAAGCTGTACGGGCGAACGAGTCGGCCGGGCGGCCGCGGCGAGCGGAACGGCCAGATCACTGGCAATGCCGCGCGCCGAGGAAAGTCCGGACTCCGCAGAGCAGGGTGGTTGTCAACGGCAACCCGGGGTGACCCGCGGGACAGTGCCACAGAGAACAGACCGCCGATCGAAAGATCGGTAAGGGTGAAACGGTGCGGTAAGAGCGCACCAGCGACGCGGGTGACCGCGTCGGCTTGGTAAACCCCACCCGGAGCAAGGCCGAAGCACGGACCGCGAGGTGCGTGTGCACGGATGATCGAGGGCTGCTCGCCCGAGTCCGTGGGTTGGCTGCTCGAGGCACCCGGCGACGGTGTGTCCAGATGGATGGTCGCCGCCGACTTCGTGTCGGCACAGGATCCGGCTTACACGCCGACTCGTTCGCCCTCGGTCCGGATATACCCACTCGGCACGACACGACGCCCACTCGGCTGTACACGACACCCAGTCGGCAGTACGGGACGCCCAGTCGGCGGTATGTGACGCCCAGTCGGCAGGGTCAGTTCAAGTGGGCGGTCTCGTTGACCGAGCGCACCACCGAGCCGCCGTCCGGGTAGAACTCGGTCACCGACACCGACGCGAGGTCGAGGTGGAGGTGGAACAGCAGCTCCGGCCCGACTGTCAGCGCATGTTGGAGCAGCGTCTTGATCGGTGTCACGTGCGACACCACCACTACGGTCCGCCCCGAATACTTCTGGACCAGTTGGTCTTTCGCCGCGATCACCCGCTCAGCAACCTGCGCGAAGCTCTCGCCGTCGGGTGCCGGGGCGGTGTAGTCGCCGAGCCAGCGGGCGTGTACCTGCGGGTCGCGGGCCGCGGCCTCGGAGAACGTCAGCCCTTCCCAGCCACCGAAGTCGTTCTCGATGAAGCCTGCATCCTCGATCACCTCGCCGCCGATCCGGTCGACGACGGCCTGCGCAGTCTGGCGTGCGCGGTCGAGTGGCGAGCTGACCACGGCAGCGACGTCGGCCTCAGCGACGATGCGCGACGCCGCGGCGAGTGCCTGCTGTTCCCCCAGCTCGGTCAGCCGGGGGTTGCCCCGGCCCGAATAGCGTCGTTCGATCGACAGCGGCGTCTGGCCGTGTCGCAGCAACACCAGGCGCGTCGGTTCTGCGCGCTGCCCCTGCCACGACGGCGTGGCCGCCGAACCGGAGCTCACGATTGCGCCTACAGACCGGACTCGTTGGTACGGACGAGAACTGCGCCGCATTCCTCGCACCGGACCACGTCGTCTGCGAGGGCAGCGGCGATCGAGGCGAGGGTTCCGCGGTCGAGCTCCATCCGGCACGCTCCGCAGCGTCGCGCCCGCAGCAGTCCCGCACCGATCTTGCCCGCGGCGCGCTGCCGGTCGTAGATCGCCAGGAGGTCCGCGGGAATGTCACCGGCGATCGCCTCGCGGCGTGTGATCGCGACCTCGCGATCAGCGTCGACAGCAGCCTTCGCCTCGTCGCGTCGCTTCTCGGCGTCGGCGAGCTGGGTCTGCAGATGTTCGACGGTCGCCGAGGCGCGCTGCCGTTCGGCTTCGACGGCTTCCTGTCGTTCCATGACGCCGAGCAGGTCGTCTTCGAGTACGGAGCGGCGGCGGGCGAGGCTACCGAGTTCGTGCTGCAACTCCGACAACGCCTTGGGCGCCAGTCCCCCACCGGCGAGCAGCGCGGAGTCCTTGCGCTCGCGGTCGGCCATTCCGGTCACCTCGCTGTCGACGCGTCGATACTCGCGGGTGAGGTCTTCAGCGGAGATGTCGGCGCGCACGAGGTCGTCGCGAGTCGAGTCGATCTTGGTGGTCAGCTCGGCGATCTCGGCCACCTCCGGCAGCGATTTGCCGCGATGGTCGACGCGGGCAACGACGGCATCGGCGTCGGCAAGGTCGAGCAGATGTCGCTGCGCGGACGGGTCGGCCTTCACTCGGCATCGACTTTCATGGGGCCTCCTGGAGTTCACACGTTCGGTCAACGGTACGCGGTACCCACCGTCGCTCAGCAATCCGCATGCAGCGTGAACGGGTCGGTTGGCGTCGCGAAGACCTCGACGTCGAGTGCGAGCCTGTTTGCCAGCAGTTCGGCAACCTGTGTGCACCACGGGAATTCGGTGGCCCAGTGCCCCGCGTCGACCAACACCGGTCCGCCCGCACGCAGCGCCTCGTCGACCGGATGGTGCCGCAGGTCGCCGGTCAGATACAGGTCGACGCCGAGGCCACGAACCGTGTCGAGCAGCGAATCGCCCGCGCCACCGCACACCGCAACGGTCTCCACGACGCGGCTGCGCTCCCCGGTGGCACGCACTCCCCACGGCGAGCGCAGCGTACCGGCTGCTCGCGTCACGAACTCCCCGACGGTCGACGGCGATGCGAGCCGCCCCACCCTGCCGAGACCCGTGTCCGAGTCGATGGCTTCTTCGGCAAGGATGTCGAATGCGGGCTCCTCGTAGGGGTGAGCGGCACGAAGTGCAGCGAGCACGGACCGGCGCAGACCGCGCGCCGCGACCATTTCCACCCGCGCTTCGTCGACATGCGTCCGTTCTCCCAGCGACCCGATCGTCGGATTGGCCGCACCTCGCGCCTCGAACTGACCGACGCCCACCACCGACCACGCGCAGTCGCGGTACTCACCGATAGCCCCGGCTCCCGCCGCGAACATCGCCTCGCTGACCTGCTCGGCGCTGCCCTCGGGCACCATGACGATCCACTTGTCCATGGGCGCCAACGGCGCGGGCTGCAGCGGTGAGGTGTCGACGACGCCGAGCACATCCGCGAGCGCATCCGACACTCCCGGACGTGCACTGTCGGCATTGGTGTGTGCGGTGAACAGCGCCGTGCGCGCGCGGATCAGCCGATGCAGCACAGAGCCTTTCGCGGTATCGGCGGCAACCGAGTCGACCCCGCGCAACAGCAGCGGATGGTGCGCGACGATGATGTCGACGTCGGCTGCGACCGCCGCGTCGACGACGGCATCGGTGACGTCGACGCAGATCAGCGCCCGCGCAACGGCTTCCGTGCGATCCCCACACACGAGTCCCACCGAGTCCCATGCCTCCGCCAGTCTCGGCGGGTAGACGCGATCGAGCAGATCGGCCACCGATCCCACCGATATCCCAGCATCTGATGTCCCGGTCACCGAAGTCCCCGTTGTGGACTCATCCTTGTGCGTCATCGTCGACGTCCTTTCGTGCGCGGGCCAGTGCGTCGACCATTGCGGTGACGGTGGCGTTGTCGCGCACCGCGAGCCGCAGGTGATCGCCGTCGAGTCCGACGAAGTTGGCGCAGCTTCGCACACCGAAACCCGCTGCGCGAAGAGCATTCTTGACCGCGATGCCGTTCGGCGTCTCGATGAGCACGAACGGCGCCTCGGGTTGTGTGCACGTCCTGATCCCCGCCAGTGCGAGCCGGTCGAGCATGAAGTCTCGCTCGGCCGCGACGGCGCGCGCAGCGTCGTCGCAGAACCGTTGTCCCGCAGGGCCGACGCACTCGGCCAGAGCAGCGAGCGCGGGCGTCGACAACGGCCAGGGTCGACGTCCCCGGCTCAGCCGTTCGACGATCTCGGGCGACGCCAGGAGGTACCCCGCGCGCAGGCCGGCGAGTCCGAAAGTCTTTGTCACGCTGCGTATCACGACGATGTCGTCGTTACGCATCGACGCGAGGGACTGCGGCTCACGCTCGCCGGTGACCGGATCGACGGTGAGATCGGCGAACGCCTCGTCGACGACGAGTATTCGTCCGGGCCTGCGCATCGCATCGAGCGCGGCTCTGCTGTGCAACACCGACGTCGGGTTGGTCGGGTTGCCGACGACGACGAGGTCGGCATCGTCGGGGATGCGGTCGGCGATGTCGTCGGGGTCGATGCACCACGGCGGCGGCAACTGCACCTGGGTGATGGGGATTCCGGCTGCCCGCAGGGCGATCTCCGGCTCGGTGAACGAGGGTTGGACGAGCGCGGCGTGCCGAGACCCGAGCCGTGGCAGCGCCTCGAACCCGTCCGCGGCGCCCGCGAGCAGCATGACCTCGTCCGGATCCCGTTGGTGTAGTGCACAGATCGCAGCTATCGCGGCATCGGCGTGCGCGGTGCTCGGATAGGACGCGAGACGTGCACAGGCGTCGGCGATCGCGGCGCGGACGAACTCTGGCGCCTCACCGCGCACGTTGACGGCGAAATCGACGACACCGGCCTCCACGTCGACATCGCCGTGTCGGCTGAGGCGGTACACGCTGTCCTGCGGGGTCGTGCCTGCTGTCATAACCGTCGAGCCTAATGGTCGAGTGCCGACGGATCGGCCGACAGCAACACGCCATTCGGACACCCGCTGCGGTACATGTCACGATGGAGCCGTGACCTCTCCGGCAGATCCACATGATCCGCGGACCGTACTGTTGTTCGACCTCGACGGCACGATCACCGACAGCTTCTCCGGCATCGTCAACAGCTTTCGCCACGCACTCGCCGAGGTCGGGGCACCCGAACCACCCGACGACGTCGTCGCGGGCGTCGCGGGACCACCGATGATCGACACGCTCATCGGCCTCGGACTCGACCAGGAGACCGCCGACGACGCGATGCGCGCCTACCGCAAGCGCTACACCGACGTCGGATGGCTCGAGAATTCGGTCTTCCCGGAGATACGCGAGCTCGTCGACGATCTCGCGACCCAGGGCCGGACGATGACGATCGCGACGTCGAAAAACGAGAACACGGCGCGAGCCATCCTCGAGCATTTCTCCCTCGCCGACCGCTTCGCGGCGATCTGCGGTGCCAGCGACGACGGCTCGCGGCGCAGCAAGGCCGACGTGATCGCGTGGGCCCTGAGACAATCGGGCATCACACCCGACCCGGACACCGGACTTCCCGACCATCCCGTCGTGATGATCGGAGATCGGTCGCACGATGTCGACGGTGCCGAGAGCTTCGGAATCCCGACAGTCTTCGTCTCGTGGGGTTACGCTCGGGCCGGGGAAGGGGACGCTGCCTCGTGGCGCGTCGATTCTGTTGTCGATCTGCGTGAGGTCTTAGGTGTCTGATCAACTACACGTCTGTTTCGTGTGCACGGGCAATATCTGCCGGTCGCCCATGGCGCAGAACATTTTCCGATCTGCCATCGACGACGCCGGCCTCTCCGACCGGGTCCGCGTGACGAGTCGGGGTACCAGCAGCTGGCATGTCGGCGAACCCGCCGACAATCGCGCACGCACCGAGTTGCTCGCCCACGGCTACTCCGACGCCCACACCGCAGCCCACCTCTCCCCCGACGACTTCGACGCCGACCTGCTGGTCGCGATGGATTCCGGCCACGCCAAGGATCTCGAACGCAAACGGCTCGGCGATCGCGTGCGGCTGCTGCGCAGTTTCGATCCCGACGCAGGCGACGACCTCGACGTCGCCGACCTCGACGTCGCCGACCCCTACTACGGGACACAGGACGATTTCGCGCTCACCCGCCAGCAGATCGAGGCGGCCGTTCCGGGCATGTTGGCCTGGGTCAACGACCGCCTGGGCAACAGCTAGCCGCCGCAGCGTCGTACATCGCCCCGCACCTCCGATGGGTGTGGGCACCTCGGTACCGTTGAGGCATGCGCGTGCTCCGGACCTTCCTGCGACCTGGGTGGATTGCCCTGGCTGTGGTGGTCGTGGCATTCGCCGCGCTGTGTTTCTCCATCCTCGCTCCGTGGCAGCTGGGCAAGAACAGCAGAACGAGCGAACGCAACCATCTCATCGAGCAGGCCGTGTCGATCGCGCCCGTTCCGCTTGCGTCGGTCGCACCGGCCGGTAGCGGATTCCGACCCGACACCGAGTGGCGCGAGGTGCACATCACCGGCACCTTCCTGACCGACAAGCAGGCTCTGGTCCGACTGCGTTCGGTCGAGGAACGTCCGGCCATCGAGGTGTTGACGCCCTTCCGGGTTGCCGGTTCGGACAGGGTGCTCGTGGTCGATCGCGGCTACATACGACCCGACCAGGGACAGACACCGGTCGTACCTGCGCCGCCGGCGGGTGAAGTGACCATCGACGGTCGGATCAGGGCGGGCGAGGGCACGACGTCCGGTCGAGGCGCGGCGGTTGTCGACGGTGCCCTGTCGATGTACACGATCGATCCCACCGAACTGTCGCGCGCGACCTCCACCGGCATGGACCCGTTCTACATCCAGATCTCGCCGAACCAGCCGGGATCGCTCGGCGAGATCCCGCTACCCCAACTCGAATCCGGCCCCTACCTCTCCTACGGACTGCAGTGGCTTGCGTTCGGGATCATGGCTCCGCTCGGAGCCGGATACTTCATCTACGCCGAGATCAGGCAGCGTCGTCGGGCACGTGGCACGGCGAACACCGCGACCACCACGTCGACGGATTCCGCTGCGGCGACCACGGATGCGCAGACTCCTGCCGCCTCGACCGCGGCGCCGGCGAGTGCCGCCTCCGACCGCGCCGCACGCCGCAGACGATTGCGCGCGGAACTGCGTGGCGACACCGTCGTCGACGACACCGACCACTCCGACACGACGCGGATCGGTTTCGGCCCGGACACCGAACACGCACCCGACGACGTCCGCGACAAGCTCACCCAGCGCTACGGCGGCTGATCACCCGCCGTCGTAGTGCACCGATCGCGTACGCGCTCAACGCACTCGATGCCAGCGCTCCGATCTGGACCCGCCGCGACAGACGCGTCGTCGAATACAGGTCCGCAACCTCCGGCGACCGACCGTCTCCGAGCGCAGGACGTTCTTCGACGCCGTGTGGGTACACCGTCCGACCGCCGAGACGAAGCCCGAGCGCCCCGGCGAACGACGATTCGACGACGCCCGCGTTCGGGCTCGGATGCGCTGCGGCATCGCGTCGCCACGCACGGAGAGCGCCTACGCGGTCTTGTCCGAGCACAACGACCAGCACCCCGGCGAGCCGTGCCGGTAGGAGATTCGCGAGGTCGTCGAGACGCGCTGAAGCCCAACCAAATCGTCCGTACCTGTCGTTGCGGTAGCCGACCATCGAATCGAGAGTGTTGACGGTTCGATACGCGATCAGCCCGGGCACACCGGCGACGCCACCCCAGAACAGTGGAGCCACTGCAGCATCTGACGTGTTCTCGGCGATCGATTCGACTGCGGCACGCACGATTCCGGCAGCGTCGAGGCTCTCGGGGTCACGACCGCACAGGCTCGGTACCAGCGCACGTGCGGCGTCGATGTCGTCGACGGAGAGATCATCCGCGACCTCACGCCCGACCCGGTTGAGCGTCGTGCCACCGAGTACGGCCCACGTCGCCACCGCGACGGCCGCAATCCGCACAGGTGAGGAATCGACGCGCCGGGCGGCTCTGTCGACACCGAGCCCGAGGGCGATCGACGCGCACACCGACGTCGCGGCGAAACCTATCCCCACCGCGCGCGAGTCGGCGTACACGGCCCGCTCGAGTCGGCCGATCGCGCGCCCGAGGCCCGCGACAGGATGCCACCGGCGCGGGTCGCCCACTGCGCGGTCGAAGAGGTAGCCGACGCACAGCCCGACCGGGACGTCGAGTGCTCGACCCGCCACGCGCGGACTGGTACTGGATGGGGCTCGACGCACCGCGCGATCGTATCGTCACCTCATGGCCAAACCCCGTCCCGCACCCGTCCCGGGTAGCCACCCCATCGACACCGGCACCGCCGAGGTGGTTGCCGATCCCATCTCGGGTGGCTGGCTGCTGCTGATCAACGGGACCCACAGCTCGCACATCCACCCCGACGATCCGTCGGCTCTCGATTTCGAATATCTCCGACAGATGGCCGCGGTCATCGACGATCGCTATCCCGATACCTCCACGCCGCTGCGGGTTCTCCACCTCGGCGGGGCCGCGTGCGCGCTCCCGCGGACTCTGGCCGACCGCTACCCGCGGGCGAGGCAGGTTGCTGTCGAAATCGACGCCGAGTTGGCCCGATTGGTGCGCGAATGGTTCGACCTGCCGCGTGCGCCACTGTTACGCATTCGCGTGGGCGATGCGCGGGCGGTGACCGAATCGCTGACGGAAGGTTCGCGGGATGTGGTGATCCGCGATGCCTTCGTCGACGCGCGCACACCGTCGCATCTGACGACGGTCGAATTCGTACAGGCGGTCAAAAAAGTGTTGACTCCCGGCGGGCTCTATCTCGCGAACTGCGGCGATGCGCGAACTCTCGATCTGGTGCGCGCCGACGCCGCCGCCGTCGCGGAAGTGTTCGCCAATGTCATGCTGATCGCCGATCCCGCGATGCTCAAGGGGCGGCGAACCGGCAACGTCGTCGTCGTGGGGAGCGACGACGACCTCGGTCCGTCGTCGGCATTGGTGCGCACCCTGCTGAGCGACCCGCTCCCCGCACGCACGATTGCGGGAAGCGAAGCGCGCGCGTTCGGGCGTGGGAAATACCTTCGCGATCCCGAACAAAGTGTGCGATAAGGGTATTCTTTATCGGCCGATACCCTCAGAATCGACCGTTTGAATGACACTTTCTTGGATACCTAGATCGATTGATGCGTTATCTCGAAGCCTGGTAGAAAATCCGTTCGAGGCTTCAGATCACATAGTCGATCCGGTCGAGCACGGCCTTCGCCAGCGCCTCGTCACCGGTGACGATCACCGCGCGCGGATCGGCATCACGCCGGCCTCCGACCAGACGCGCCAACTCGACTCCGTCGACGCGTAGGGTGACGTCGGCGGCATCGTCACCACCGTCGAATGACTCGACAAGCCCTGCACGCCCGTCCACCGCGACCCTGACCTCACGAGGTGCGACACCGGTGATCTCGAACCGGACCCTGCTGCCGTCGGGCGCCGACGCGCGCTTGCCCACCACGAAGGGCAACGACGACGAGATCTCGTCGAGTGCGACGCCCGCCGTAACGGGATCCGACGGCGAGTCGTCGCCAAGGGCGTCGCGCAGGTCGACCTCGTGAATCCAGCAGTCGAAGACGCGGATGCGCATGAATCGTCCGTAGGTGTCGGGGCCGGCCGGGGTGGCCGTCTGCGCGTCGAACTCGTCCTGCGTCATCGCCATGAGTGCCGCGGTGCGCACCTCGATGATCTCGTCGAGCGCAGCGAGCACCTCCTCCCGAGACTCGTCACGGAAGTAGTCGGCCCATCGCTCGTTGAGCTCGCCGATCGGATTCTTCACATGCGTTCGCGAGGTGATGTCGGCTGCGGCCTCCACATCCCGACCGTCGAGCATGCTCTCCGTGCCGATGATGTGGGCGACGATGTCGGCGTTGGTCCAGCCAGGGAGCACCGACGGTGCCGACCACTGCTCGTCGGTGAGTTGCGCCGCGAGTGACTGCAGCGCAGCCCACTCGGTGGTCAGAGCTGCGGTGATCGAATCCTTGTCGACGACGGTGAGCGGCATGTTCTCGTCCTTCCGGGGGCTGTCGGCGTTGCGCGCCTACATGGCTGTCAGCGCACCGGCCGACACTAACGGTTCTCGAGGGATTGCAGCATACTGAGCAGCCGGAGCCGGGGCAGGAACTTCCTCGAGCGCGTCGCGGAACTGTTGCATGCTGACCCGCTCGGCCGAACCCCGAGGCGCGCGCATCGCTCGAACGAAGGGCGGCAGCGGGTTCGTCGCGCACCATCATGCGCTGACCGATGGCGTCGAGTTCAGCGGCGGTCGGCTCACGCAGACGCGATGGGCGTCAGCGCACCGGTTGGCCACAACTCGCGGGAGCGGCGGCCAGCGAACACCACTGGGCCGGCCGGGTCGGGCGATACGCCGACCCCACTCCGTTGCGCGCGGTGATGTCGCGATAGGCCGGCACCGCGTCCGTCGGTTGTCTGCGCAGCGTCGGATCTGTTTTGACGTCGACGGTGTACAGCCCGAATCGTGGTGTGTACGAACCCCATTCGTAGTTGTCGGTGAGGCTCCAATAGTTCAATCCGATGACCGGAATGCGGTCTGCACGCGCCCGCCCGACCCAGTAGACGAGGTCACGCAGATGATCACCGCGACGATAACCGTCGGGGCGCGGCTTGCCATTCTCGGTCGGCATGCCGGTCTCCACGACGTAGAGGGGTTTACCCGGGAAGCGCCGCGCGAGATCACGCAGCGAGTAGTAGATCCCGTCGGCCGATACCGTTGCGTTCCAATTCTTTCCCGTGGCGGCGTTGACCGCGCTCAGGTCGGTGACCGACGCCGAGTAGTAATAGTCGAGACCGATGAAGTCGAGAGAATCGCGCACCCGATCGGCAAATGCGGTGTCGACGATCGGCTCGACAGTCGGGACGTAAGCGATGTTCGACGACACCATGGCGGCGGGCTGACGCTGGTGGATGTATCGGTAGATCGACGTGTGCACGTCGACGAGGCGGTCGCGCATCGTTGCACTCGCAGCCGCGGAGAGTCCACCCATGCGCAGCTCGTTGACGATATAGATCGTCGGCTCGTTGATGGTGATCCACAGCGGGTTGTCATGGGCGTACCTGTCGACGACAAAGCGCGCGTTACGTAGCCACGCCTGCGGCGTCGAGGCATTCGCCCAACCGCCGCGCGCTGCAACCCATCCCGGATAGACCCAGTGATCGAGGGTGATCATCGGCCGCATTCCCGCGCTCACGATTGCCGCGATCATGTCGTCGTAGTACGCGAGCTCGCGACGGTCGATCACTCCCGGCTTCGGCTCGATGCGCGCCCACTCGACACCGACGCGATAGACCGTGACACCAAGGGACTTCGCGATGGCGATATCCGAGCGATAGCGATGACGAAAGTCGACGGCGGACCCCACCTTGTCGTCGGTCTTACCCGCGGCGACATATCTGGTCCAGTTACTGTCCGGCGACGACCCCTCGGACTGGAAACCCGACGACGACACACCCCAGAGGAATCCCGGAGGCAGGGTTCCGGGGTCGGCGGCCGGCAGAGGCTGCGCCCCCGGCGGCTGCGCCCCCGCCTGGGCGGGAAGTGCGCACACCGTCGCGACTAGCGCGACTACCAGCAATATCAGCGGCACGCCTGCGCCTTTCCTACGAAGAACCTCATGGGCTCCGCTACCTGCGGCTCTGCGACGCACCATCATGGCGCTCAGCATCGCAAACAAGACCCTCCGGTCGTGCCGAATCGGCACGACCGCACCAGAATGCTCCGCGAGACCTGAAGAGACAGCCAGGCGTCGACTACCGACAGCACGTGAATCCTCCGCCCGGATCACAGCCCCGCGTGTGCCGACCCTCTATCCTTGGCGAGTGCCGCGATCCGCCCGACGCCGTGCCTGGCGCACTGCACTCTCACTTGTCCTCGGCGTTCTCACCGCCGTCACTGTTGTCTCGGTTGCCGGGGCCGTCCCGGCGGCGAACGCCGTCGAACCGCTTCATCGGGTGGCCGACCTCTCCGGATGTGCCGGGCCGAACCGTCTCGCATCGGGGACGTCGAAACATACGACGACCGTCGACGGCGTCGAGCGCACCTACAGCGTCAACGTGCCCGCCGGTTACAGCGGGCAGTCGACGTACCCGTTGATTCTGGCGTTCCACGGGCACGCCGAACCCGCGGCGACCTTTGCACGGTTCACCGGTCTCGCGCAGCTCCCCGCGATCGTCGTCTATCCCGAGGGCCTGCGCGGAACCGACGGACTCGTCTCGTGGCAGGGTGCGCCGTACTCCTCGCCTCGCGCCGACGACATCGCGTTCACCCGAACGATCCTGCGTGAGATGCGGGCGGCGGCATGTATCGACTCGAGCCGGACGTACGCGGCCGGCCGATCGAACGGTGGCGGACTCGTCGCGATGCTCGCGTGCAGGCTGCCCGCCGAGTTCGCCGCCTACGCGGTGGTCAGCGGTGCGTTCTACGACGCCGGTCGTCCCAACTGCCCCGGCGCCCCGCCCGCATCCATCATCGATTTCCACGGCACAGCCGACCGAACGATCCACTACACCGGCGGCGTGCGACACGGCGGAGCCTATGTTCCCGTCATGGACTGGCTGTCGGGGTGGGCGGCACGCGACGGTTGCCTCACTCAGCCACTCGAGTTTCCCGTCAACCGCTACGTCACCCGCATCGACTGGCCGTTCTGCGCAGCGTCGGGTCACGAGATCACCCACTACCGCGTCAACGGCGGCGCACACGTGTGGCCGGGCTCCACCGGAAGCCCGTCACCGGCCGGGCAGCTGAGCAATTCGATCTCGGCAACGTCGTTGATCTGGCAGTTCTTCACCCGCCACACAAAGTGACACGATCTGCGCATTGCGGACCACAATTGTCCGCAATGCGCGCGACAATGACCCCATGCTCGATTCGTCTGCGCGACTACTGCAGCTCCTGTCCCTGCTCCAGATGCGCCAGGAGTGGTCGGGCGACGATCTCGCCACGCGACTGAACATCACCAAGCGGACGGTCCGCCGCGACGTCGACAAGCTGCGCGACCTCGGATATCCAGTCGACTCGACAGTCGGTGTCGGAGGCGGGTACCGGTTGGGCGCGGGCGCGGAGATGCCCCCACTGTTGCTCGACGACCAGGAGGTCCTCGCCGTCGCGCTGGGACTCAACGCGATCAGCAGCGCCGCCGTCAGCGATATGACCGAGGCTTCTTCGGGTGCACTGGCCAAGTTGCGGCAGGTGATGCCCTCACGGTTGCGGCATCGACTCGACGCCCTCACGCTCGATTCCCTTCCGCAGGGACCGCGCGACACCGAAGTGGCCGCAGAGGTGCTGTCCGACATCGCGACCGCGTGCCACCGCACGGAACGTCTGCGATTCGACTATCGACGCCACGACGGAACCGAGAGTCGACGCGAGGTCGAGCCATACAGACTGGTGCGCAAGGGATCTCGGTGGTATCTGGTGTCCTGGGACCCCGACCGCGACGACTGGCGTTCCTTTCGCGTCGACCGCATGACGGTCAAGACACCCAACGGGGCACGTTTCGTCCCTCGTGAACTCCCCGAAGGTGGTGCCGCCGCTTACCTGGCGCGCAGTCTCGGCGCTGCGTACCGGTCCGCCACCGCACGGGTGCGCATTCACGCACCGCTGGCCGTCGTCGAGAAGATGGTCGACGACGCTTGGGGCACAATCGAATTCGGAGATGGTTCGAGCTGCGAGCTCACGATCTACAGCACCTCGCTCACTTCTATCGCACGCTGGTTACACGCTTTCGACTCCGACTTCTCGGTTCTCGAACCCGCGGCGCTGCGTGCCGAATGCCGCGCCGTTGCGGAACGCCATGTGCAGCTCGCCGAACGGTACCGCCGCGCCTGACCCCCGCGCGAGTCGCCGTGATGCGTCCGTGATGCCGTAATCACGAGTGGGCCACGCCGCGGTGTGCTGGCTAGTGTGGCGACAATGCGGCTCCTGGTCACCGGTGCAACCGGATATGTCGGCTCACGACTCGTCGACGCCCTTCTCGCGTCCGATCACGAGGTCGTCGTCGCGTCGCGATCGCCAGAGCGGTTGTCGCGGTACGGATGGTCCGACGACGTGACCGCGGTCGAGATGGACGTCGACGACCCCGATTCGGTAGGTGCCGCCATCGACGCGGCCAGCCCCGACGACCACCCGGTCGACGCCCTGTACTACCTCGTGCACGGCATCGGGCAGGCCGACTTCGCCGACGGCGACCGCGCCGCCGCACGCTCCGTCGCACAGGCGGCCCGCAGTCGAGGCATCCCTCGCATCATCTACCTCGGCGGTTTCGTGCCCGACGGCGACGAGATGTCGGCGCACCTACAGAGCCGCGCGGACGTCGGTGAGGGACTCGCGATCGACGGCGGCGCCGAACTCGTCTGGTTGCGTGCCGCGGTGATCCTCGGGGCGGGCTCGACGTCGTTCGAGATCCTGCGCTACCTCGCCGACCGCTTCCCGGTGATCCCCGAGCCAGGCTGGATCGACAATCCGATGGACCCGATCTCCATCCGCGACGTCATCCACTACCTCGTCGCGGCCGCCGACCCGTCACTACCGGCGGGCTCCTACGACATCGCCGGTCCCGATACCGGCGTCTACCGATCGATCCTCGACGAGTATCTCCGCGCGGTCCGCATGCCTCGACTACGCGTGCGCGTTCCGTCGATCAGCACCCGGCTCGCGGGTAAGGTCGGGGGCATCATCACGCCAGCCCCAGCAGCGTTGACCGAAGAACTGGTCACGTCGCTGCAGTATCCGATGCGCGCCTCCGAGCACCGCATCACCGAGTTCGTGTCCCCACCGACCGGAGGTCTCACCACCATGCGAGACGCCATTCGCGCGTCGGTCGAGTCGCCTTATCCCCGTCCGGTTTCCGAGCTCGAGGATCTGCACCACCTCGCCGACACCGACCCCGACTGGGCGGGCGGCGACCTACTGCGAGCCCGCCGCGCAGCGCTCGGCGCGGTGTTCGGCGTGATCGGAACCGTAGCGGGCGTGACGCTCGTCGCCCGGCGTGTTCTCGGGCAGTTCCTGCCCTGATGTCGACCGCCTCCCTGCCCCGGTCGGTGACCCGGCTCCTCGACGCTGTCGCCGTCGACCGCAACACAGACCAACCCATCTATTCGACGCGCCGTCGGCTCGCCGTGGTCGGATTCCTGCTCATCGGCGCCGTCTTCCTGGGAGTCTCTCTCTCGGTGACACCCGGCGACACCGCGTTCTACCCGCTGACACTCGGCCTCGCGGCCACCTGGATCATCGGAGCGATAGCCACCAGCAGGCTCTCTGCCGGAAGGTTCTCCCTCGACGGCGACGGAACGACGTCGGGCGCCGTTGCGCTCGGAGTGGTCGCGGGCGTCGCGATGGGCGCGGTGTTCGTCATCGGAGCGTTTCTCACGAAGCTGATCGGACCGCTCAGCGAACTGGTCAGCAACGTGCTCGCCTTCGCCGACTACGGCAGCATCGCGGTCGTCACCGCGATCACCCTGATCAATGGCGCCGCAGAGGAATTGTTCTTCCGCGGCGCGGTGTACTCGGCGGTGCGGCCGCATCACCCGGTCGTCGTGTCCACCGTCGTCTACACGATCGCGACCCTGGCCAGCGGAAACGTGATGCTCGGGTTCGCCGCGATACTCCTCGGCGCGGTGTGCGCGATCCTGCGTCGCTGCACCGGCGGCGTGGCGGCACCGATCTGCACACACGTCGTCTGGTCGACGATCGTGCTGTTCGCCCTGCCGCCGATTTTCGGGTGATCCCGGTTTGCTGCTGCTGACCCCAGAACTTTTCCGGCCCTCCGCCGCGGACCCGCGTCGTAGATGAGTGTCCGATCGAAGGATGTGTGTGCTGCAGCATCCACATCCTTCGATACGACACACATTTAGGGTGCCGCTTGGCTGCCTGGGGCTCGCAGTTTGGGTTCCGACCTGCCGACCGGCTAGATTCGTGTGTTGACGCGCGAGGCTTGGGCCCGACGACGCGTCGAGCGCGTATAGCTCAGCGGTAGAGCTCTGGTCTTACACACCAGCGGTCAGGGGTTCGAATCCCTTTGCGCGCACCGAATAACAGCAGTTCAGAGCGCTAGAGGCCAGCGAGAGCTACGACGGGCCGGTCCGCAGTCCGCAACCAGTCCGCAGTACGAAACACACCAGTCCGTTACTTGGCATTACTCATCGCCCCCATTGCCTCCGATCGCACGGTCGAGCAGCGACATCGCGCGGTCGGTTTCGGATGCAAAAAGATGCCCGTAGGTGTCGGCCGTGAGCGTGAGTGAGTGGTGTCCCATCCATTCCTGCACTTGCTTCGGTGGGACACCCGACGTGAGGCAGATCGACGCGAAGCTATGCCGCAGTGAGTGCAACGTCGCGTCGCCGTCGATCTCAGCGAGGTCGCGGGCAGGTGCGAAGACGCGCTTGCTGAAGTTGCCACGGCGCAGCGGCCCGCCGGTGGCCGTGGTGAACACGTAGTCGCCCGGCTCGCGGTCGGCGATCTGCGCCCGGAGCGGGGCGACCAACGCCGCGGGCACGGGGACCTCGCGCGACTTCCGGTTCTTCGGAGCGCCGACGACGACGCGGCCGGACACTTCCGAGACCGCGGTGTCGATGACCAACCGGCGCCGGTCGAGGTCGACGCGCGACACCCGCAACCCCGATAGCTCACCGAACCGAAGCCCGCACAGCCCGAGCACACGCAGCGCGAGCCCGTTAGGCGACATCGGGACCTCGACGGCCGACCACTCGGCGGGCGTCGCCGACGCCTTGCCCGCAGCGATCCGTGAGCGAACGGTCGCGGTGAGGTAGTCCGCGGCACGGCCCAACCGGTCGATCTCGGCGGGGTCGAGGAACACTTTGTCAGTCGGCGTCATCGCGGGGAGTGGGACGTCAGACGCCGGGTTGGAGCGCAGACGCTTCGACCGCACCGCAAGGCCGAGAATCTGATGCAAGACCGCGTGAGCGTGCCGGACCGAGGACGCCGAGAGTTTGCGGTCGGTCGTCTCGGCGGTGCCGTCGGTGAGCCCGCCGACCCACACCACGATCTCGTCGTGGTCGACCTGCGCGAGCGGGACATGCCCCCACCGTGGTTTGACGTGCTTGGTCCACACGTTTGAGTAGCTCGCCGCAGTCGCGGCCGTCTTCGCCTTGTTGCCTGCGAGCCAGGTCTCGGCGACGGCGCCGACAGTGACCGCCGACTTCGACGGGTCGACCCACTCCCCGCGCGTCACGGCCGCGGATTGGTCGCGCAGCCACGCTTCAGCCTGTTTCTTCGCCTTGTCCCGGAATGACTTGGTGTGCTCGCGGCCGTCGGTGCCGACGTAGCGCGCGAGGTAGCGCATCCCTTGCCCGTGACGGGCCGACGGGGTGCCGTCGCGACGTGTCCACCGATCCTCGACGCGGGCACCCGTGACGCGCTTGGTCGGGATGGATTCGGGAGTAATCGACATGACACCAACAGTAACAACTCACCGACTTTAGGAGGTCAGACATGTCGATGTGATGCACATCACAATTATTCGTGTTTCCGCAGGTGGAACCTAGTTGTCACGGTTGATCACCAACCATGACATCAGCGTTGGACCTGCGCGTATGACGCACGCAAAATAGTTGTCACGGTTCTTGTCATATGCCTTATGCGGCAACGACTTTCGACAATATCGTTGTGCCGTGTCTTACTTGTTTCAGGCCGCACCAGCGACCACCGAACACACCAGGGAGACACCAACCATGACCGACACCACCCCCGAGCGGCTGGGCGTACAGGAAGCCGCCGACTACCTCGGCGTGAGCCGACAAACCTTGTGCAACCTGCGCAGCGCAGGCACCGGCCCGGCGAGCTATCTGCTTGGTAACCGGCTGAAGTACGACCGCCGCGATCTCGACCTATGGGTTGCGCAGCGCAAGGCCGCAACGCTGGTCGCGGGATGACCGCACCAACGATTGACCCGGCGAGACTGAAGGCGATACGTCGAGGCATCACCCCGGCGATGCGCGAGCGGATTCTCGACGTAGAGGCGTGTCACTACTGCGGGGCGTTGTGGCCCGACATCGTCGAGCACGTCGTGCCGGTTGCACAAGGTGGGGGCGTCGACCTCGACAACTTGGTTGCGGCATGTCGCCGCTGCAACGTCGAGAAGGGCGCTCACACCCCCGACCAATGGGCAGAGCGACGACTCGCGCAGGGCAAGCCGTGGCCGATCCCGTCTGCGGTCGACCGTGTCGAGGACCTGCTCACTCGCGGCATCATCGACCCGCTCGACAACGCCGACGCCCTGACCAAACACGTAATCGCCGCTCGCGACTTCGAGATCGGCGACTACCAGCCCGCTACCTGCGGGTGCCCCACCAACCGACACACCCACCAGGAGAACTAGTCATGCCCGAAAACACCGCAGCCGCCCGCGTCGACGTCGTCGGCGACATCACCACGATCACCACCGAGGCAGGCGCCCGACTCGACCTCACCGCTACGGACCTGCTCACCCTCGCCCCCGCGCTCTATGGCCTCGCCCGTTTCTGCTTGGTCGCGTCGCCCCTCGACGAGGCCGAGACCGCCGAGCGCCTTCAGGCCCTCGACGCGGCCGTGCAGGCCAGCGAAATCGAGTGGGGCGCGCTCCGATGACCGCCGACACTATCCCCGAACCGTTCACGATCCCGGAGCGCGTCGAGGTCGGCGAGATCGGCCGTCAGTTCGGGATGCGATGGCCGACGGGTACCGTCCCGCCGAAGCGATCCCTTGTCGTCCGGCTCGCGAATCGCATTGTGCGGATGCGCGATTCGGGCACGACCCCCTACTACTCGGACCTCTCGCAGACCTTCCGTTGGGGTGTGCGTTTCAACTATCAGGGAGACACCGAACGATGACCACGAACATCACCGAGACCCCGCCCGCCGCCCTCGCGCCCCGCACGTCGACCGCCGCCCGCAAGGCCAGCGATACCCGCATGGCACGCGAGACCGAGCGACTCAACGACAGCATCGCCACTCTCCGGCGGGGTGAGGGCCGACCTCGCCCGTCGCTGCGCCCGGCCCTCGCGGGTCGAGCCCTCGAACTCTGGGAGCCAACCGAGAAGCGCACCTTGCGCGGTCATTCCCGCGCACTCGGCGCGCTCACCGTGCCGGAGACCGCCGACCCCACCGCGCGGATTGTCGAGGCGATGCGCGCCAGCGGTGCAGCGGGTGAGCCCGTCGATCCCGACGGCGAGCACGTCGCCGCACTCGTCGAGTTCCACCGCGCCCGCAACGACGCGGACGCGATGTCCGCAGCCCGCCACGAAGTCACCCGCCAGACCGCGCGGGCACTCACCGCCGACGTCGCCGCGATGCGCCGAGAACTGTTGTCGGCGGTCGCCGCCGACCTTCGGGACGTCGCCGCCGACGCCGAGCGGATCGCACCCGCCCTCGACGGGGTCACCACCGCCGACGAGGCGATCACCAAGGGTGTCGTGTCCGCGTGGAAGTCACGTAGCACTCTCGCCGAACGCACCCTCGACGGCGCGAACTGCC